>JBFYZJ010000138.1:0-6371 GCA_041309565.1 Candidatus Krumholzibacteriota bacterium | reverse complement strand
CCTCCCCCGCACCCGCTCGACGAGGGCGGGGGTCGGGCCGAGCACCGCGGCGCCCGCCGATGCGAGCACGCCGCCGATCGCCTCCGCGATCGCCGCGGCGCCCGCCTCGGCCTTCTCGCGCGAGCGGGCGGAGACCGTGAAGAGCATGAGCCTGCCCGCCGGCGGGTATCCGAGCGCCGAGCGCATCGCGATCTCCTCCGCGGCGAAGCCCTCGTAGTCGTGTTTCGCCAGGTAGCGGTACATCGGATGCTCGGGCGCGTAGGTCTGGATGAGCACCTTCCCCCCCTTTTCCCCCCTCCCCGTTCTCCCCGCCGCCTGGAAGAGGAGCCGGAACGTGCGCTCCGCCGCGCGGAAATCGGGGAAACAGAGCCCCCGGTCCGCCGCGAGCACGCCGATGAGCGTGACGTTCGGGTAATGGTGCCCCTTCGCCACCATCTGCGTGCCGAGGAGCACGTCCTTCTCGCCGCTCGAGAACCGCTCGAGCACGGCCAGGTGCCCCCTCGCGGCCGGCGGTCGTGTCGAGATCCATCCGCGCGACCCGCACCCCCGGCAGCAGGTTCGTGAGCTCCATCTCCACGCGCTCCGTGCCGACCCCGCGATGCACGATCTTGTACTCCCCACAGCGGGGGCAGGCGTCCGGCACGACGCTCCGGTGCCCGCAGTAGTGGCAGAGGAGCTTCTGGCCGCGGCTGTGGAACGTGAGCGAGATGGAGCAATGGGGGCACTGCTCGATCCAGCCGCACCCGCGGCACTGGATGAAATTGGCGTGCCCGCGCCGGTTGAGGAGCACGACCGCCTGCTCGCGGCGCGCGACGCACTCCTCGAGCGCGCGGAGCAGCTCCTCGGAGAAGATCTCGTAGCGCCCGCGCATGTCGACGACCTCGACGCGGGGAAGCTCGAGCCCGAGCGGCCTCGAGCGCAGCACGAGGTAGCCCGTCTCCCCCCGCCGGGCGGCGTCGTACGCCTCGAGGGACGGCGTCGCCGAGCCGAGGAGCAGCACGGCGCCTTCGCGAGCGGCCCTGAACGCGGCCGCCTGAACGGCGCTGTAGCGCGGCTTGTCTTCCTGCTTGAACGAGGAATCCTGCTCCTCGTCCACGACGATGATCCCGAGGCGCTCGAGCGGCACGAAGACCGCCGAGCGCGCCCCGATCACGATGCGGATTTCGCCGCTCCGGGCCCCGCGCCAGAGCGCGGCGCGCTGCGCCCCCGTGAGGCGGCTGTGGAGCACGGCGATCGCGCCGCCGAAGCGTCGCCTGAAGCGCGCCGTCGTCTGCGGGATGAGCGCGATCTCGGGGACAAGGACGAGGGCGCTCTTCCCCGCGCGGAGCGCCTCCTCGATGCAGCGGAGATACACCTCGGTCTTCCCGCTCCCCGTGACGCCGTGGAGCAGGAAGCGCGCGGGCCCGCCGGCCTCGAGCGCGCTCCGGACGGCGTCGAACGCCGCCGTCTGGTCGGGGGTGAGCTCGGGATACTCGAGCTCCGGGGGAAACTTGTCCGCCGTTTCGCTCCCCCCCTCCCCGCGCTGCTTCCCCCTGATCGCCGCCGGGAGAACGGCGCCGAGCACCTCGCCGATCGGATGGAGGTAGTATTCCGACATCCAGCGGGCGAGATCGAGGAGCTCCGCGGTGAGGAGCGGCTCCTCGTCGACGAGGCCCGCGATCTCCCGGACCTTGAACGCGCCCGGCGCCCGGCCCCGCTCGGCGATCGCGTACGCGGTGACGCGTCGGGGCCCGAACGGCACGATCACGCGCGCGCCCGGCTTCACCCGTCCGCGAAGCGTTTCCGGCACCGCGTACGTGAACAGCTTGTCGACGGGGAATGGAACGGCGACGTCGAAGAGGGGGGACGGCTTCGCGGGGCTTTTCATACCGCCCACAATACGGAAGCCGTCCCCTCCCCGCAACCAAAACCGCTATTTCTTGTGGCAGGACAGGAGCTGGTTGATCCGTTCGACGAGCTTGTTCGGGCTGAACGGCTTCACGATGTAGTCGGTCGCACCGACCTCCATGCCGAGCCGCTTGTCGATGTCGCGTCCCTTCGCCGTGAGCAGCACGACCGGGATGTTCTTCGTGAGCGGATTCGCCTTGAGGATGCGGCACGCCTCGTAGCCGTCGATCTTCGGCATCATGATGTCGAGGATGATGAGATCGGGCTGCTCGCGGCGGGCCTTCTCGATCGCTTCCTCGCCGTTCTGCGCCGTGATCACGTCGAACCCCTCGGAGCCGATCGAGAATTCGAGGATCTGCGTGATGTTCACCTCGTCGTCGACGACCAGCACTTTGCCTTTCTTCATCGAATCTCCTCCTTCACCGGTTCGTTCGAAGTCGTTTCCGTGCGTTTTTTACGTTCGCCCCGCTCGCGCTCGAGCTCCCGCTCGATCGCGTCGAGCACGAGCCCGTGCTTGTCGTCGCGCGCGCCGAGCGCCTCGAGCGTCTCGCCGAACGCCTTGACGACGTCCGGATCGAATCGCGTGTTCGCTCCCCGCTCGATTTCCGCGCGGGCCTCCGCGAGGGAGAAGGTGCGCCGGTACGGCCCCTCGCTCATCAGGGCGCGGAAGGCGTCGACGACGCTGACGATCCGCGCCTCGATCGGGATCTCGCTCCCCGAGAGGCCGTCCGGATATCCGCTCCCGTCGTAATGCTCGTGATGGCTCCGGATCATCTTCATCACCCGGTCCTCGAGGTTCATCGGCGACGTGAGGGCGAACCCGAGGTTCGTGTGCCCGCGGAGCACCTCGCGCTCCTTCGGGGTGAGCTCCTCCTTCTTGACGCGGATGTTCCGGGGGATGCGCATGAGACCGAGATCGTAGAGGTTCATGCCGAGGCGGAGCGCCGTGAGCGAGCGCTCGTCGAGCGCGAGCTTCCGGCCGATCGTGAGCGCGATGAGGGTGAGGTTCGTGAGGGTGCCGCTGCCCCACGCTTCGCGCATGTCGAGGCTCGCCCGCATGGCCTCCTTGAGCTTTTCGAAATTCGTCGAAACCTTCTCGTACGCGTCCAGCTTCTTCAGCATGCCGACGATGATCGTGCCGAGCGCCTCGAGGAGCTCGCGGTCGGCGCGGGTGAATTCGCGCTCCTCGACGTGGTCGCTCACGTTGAGGACGCCGATGATTTCCTCCCCGTCCCTGAGCGGCGTCGAGACGAACGATCTCGTGCCGTAGAAGAGCGTGTTGTTCGCGCGCGCGAATTCGCAGTCGCTCTCGATGTCGAACACGTGGAGCGGTTCGCCGGTCTGGGCCACCTTTCCCGCGATGCGCTCCCCGACCTCGAGCCGCGTGTTCTGGACGAACTCGCTGTCGAGCCCCTTCGCCGCGACGATCCGGAGCACCTGCTGTTCCCGGTCGATGAGCATGATCGACGCCTTGCGCGCCTGGAGAAACTCGGAGAGCATCTCGACGAGCAGCGTGAGGTAGCGCTCGCGCTCGAACCGGCGCGATCCGATAAATCCCGCCGAGACCGCCTGCCGGACGATGATGTCCTTCATCGGCAGCAGCACGACGAACTTGGCGCCCGAATCCTTCACGTTCTCGACCCAGACCTTGCCCTCGTGCCAATCGACGATGTTCTTGCAGATCGCGAGCCCGAGCCCGGATCCGCCGTGCTCGCGGGTGTTGCTCGTGTCGATCTGGTAAAAGCGCTCGAATATCTTCTCGATCTGATCCTCGGGAATTCCCTTGCCCGTGTCCTGCACGACGATGCGCGCCGCGGAGGCCTCCTGCTCGAGGATGACCGTCACCGTGCCGCCGCGGGGCGTGAACTTCATCGCGTTCGATATGAGATTCTGGAGCAGCTGCGTGATGAGCTCGCGGTCCGCGTCGATGCGGCACGGGTGGCGCGGGAGCCGGAGCTCCGTGTTGATCTCCGCGGCGGAGAGCTTCGCCTGCAGCCCCGCGTGGACCTCCTCGATCAGCCGGTTGAGGTTGCAGGAGGTCCGCTCCACCTTGAGGTGTCCCGTCTCCATCCGCGAAAAGTTCAGGATGTTGTCGACGAGCTTGATGATCCGCTCGCTCTCCTCGTCCATCACGCGGAGGAAATCCTGGAGCGTCTCGCGCTTGATCGTCTCCGCGTTGTCGAGGAGCGTCTCCGTGTACGCCTTGACCGACGTGAGGGGGGTGCGGAGCTCGTGGGAAACGACCGAGAGAAAATTCGATTTGAGCTGATTGACGCTCTCGAGCTCCTCCTTGCAGACGGCCAGCGCCCGCTCCTTGGAGCGGATCTGCTCCTTCGCGCGCTCGCGCTGCAGCATGAGCAGCACGCGGTCCCGGTACAGCCGCAGCCGGCTCAGGAGCCGCTCGTCGGGAGCGCCGTCGACGTATCCGACGGTGAAGAAGCCCGTGACGGCCCCCTGTTCCTCGATGCCCGCGAGGAGCACCGTGCCGTCCGGCGCCGCCGCGCAGCGGGGCACCGGGCTGTCGGCGGGCGCGCAGGCGGCCCCGGCGTCGACGAGGAATCCGTCGTCGATGCGCGCGGCGGCGGCGCAGAGATCGAGGAAGGTCCGCCGGGTCACCGACAGGGAATGGAGCGGCTCGCGGGGCGCTTCGCCGGCTCCGGCGTACGCCTTCATCTCGAACACGTCCCCGCCCGGCTTGGCGATCCGCAGAACGACGAAGCGCGCGCCGGTGTCTTCGACGAGGCCGCGGACCATCGCGTCGAAGACATCCCCGCTCGGCGCTTCCGCGAGCATCATCGAGCCGATCGCCGAAACGCGCGCGAGGATGCGCTCGAGCTCGAGCTCCCGGGCGGAGCGGCTCTCCGCGGGTTTCGCGTCGCGGGACGCGCACCCCCCGCCGAGCAGCTTCTTGCCGATTGCGCGAATCACCGCGGCGATCCTCCCTGCTGCACGAGGTGGTGCTTTTCCGCGACCCGGAGCGCGTCCGCGATCCGCGTGAAGGCGTCTACCTCGATCTGTTTTTCCTCCATGAGCACTTCCACGAACGCGGCCACGACCCGCGCGTCGAACTGCGTTCCCGAGTGGCGCACGAGCTCGTCGACCGCCTCGGCGCTCTTCATGCGCACGCGGAACGGGCGCTCGCTCACCATCGCCAGATACGCGTCGACGACGGCGAGGATGCGCGAGCCGATCGGGATCTGGTCCCCCCGCAGGCCCATCGGATACCCCTTGCCGTCGATCCGCTCGTGGTGGAAGAGAATGCTCTGGCTCACGAGCTCGACGAACTCGAGCGGGCGCAGGATCGCCGCGCCGCGCTGCGGGTGTTTTTTGATCTCTTCCATCTCCTGCGGCGTCAGGTCGAGCGTCTTCTTGAGAATCGCGTCGCTCACGCACGTCATGCCGACGTCGTGCACGCTCGAAACGTACTGGATCACCTGCACCTCTTTCTCGCTCAGGCGCAGGCGGCGGGCGATCTTCACCGACCAGTGGACGATCTTCGGGCCGGTGCCGCGGCCTTCCCGCTCCCGCGCGGCGAGGAGCGAACGGAGCGACTGGATCGTTTCGCGGATGAACGCGTGGGAATCCTCGGAGACCCGGATCCGCTCGATCACCTTCGAGAAACGCGCGCTGAGCGACAGCGCCAGCGCGAGATCGTCCTGGTTGAACGGCTTGCCCGACGTCTTGTTGTTCGCGTTGATCACGCCGATGACGGCGGATCCGATCATGAGCGGAACGCTCACGAGCGATTTCGTTTCGTACTGCGGATTGCTCGGCGCGTTCTTGAGCCCGCTCGTCTCGACGTTCTCGATGAGGAGCGGCTCCCCCGTTTCCGCCACCTTGCCCGCGATGCCGCTGCCGAGACGCGCCCGCGTGCGGGCCACGATCGCCTCGTCGAGCCCGTACGCCACCTTGATGAAGAGCTCCTGCTTCTCCTGATCGAGGAGCATGAGCGAGACGATTTTCGCGGAGAGCATCTCGGCGATGACCTTCACCGAGAGCTGGAACATTTCCTGAATTTCCTCGCGCGCGTCGATCGAATCGAACAGATATCCGAGGAGGTTGTTGAAGTGGTGCTCCTTCGGCAGGGTGAACGTGAACGTGCTCCCCTCGCCGAGACGGCTCGTCGCGGCGATCGTGCCGCCGTGCTGCTCGACGATGTTCTTCACGATCGCGAGCCCGAGACCCACCCCTTCCCGGGTGCCGCGGTTGACCTGGTAGAACTGCTTGAAGATGTTCTGCAGATCCTCCTGCGGGATGCCGACGCCTTCGTCCGTGACGGTGATCTTGATCGCGACCGCGTCCTCCACGGCCTCGATAAAGATGCGCGAGCCCTGCGGGGAGAACTTGATCGCGTTCGAGATGAGGTTGATGAACACCTGCTTCACGAGATCCTGGTCCGCGTCGACGAGCGGGAGCGTGGACGGCGCGTTCACGACGAGCCGGAGCTTCTTGTCGCGGAGGTACGGCGCCATCGAGGATTCCAC
>JBFYZJ010000137.1:0-6909 GCA_041309565.1 Candidatus Krumholzibacteriota bacterium | reverse complement strand
CGTATAGAAGGCGTCTCCCTCCGGTGTGGCCGTCACGATGCCCGTCCCCGTCTCGGTGAGCCAGTGGAGGGCCTCTGTCGCTTCCGCCCGGACACAGGGGACGCTGAAGACCGTGCCGAGGCTCGCGCGGACGGCGTTCGGATTGTAGAAGTCGGTGCCCGCGCCGCACGCGATGACGCCGGCGGCCCCGGCGCCGTCGGCCGACCTGATGACTGCGCCGAGGTTCCCCGGCTTTTCGACCGATTCGACGACGAGGAAAAGCGCGTCCCCCGCCGCGGGAAGGTCGGAAAGCGATACCGCGGGCTGCCGGGCGACGGCGAGGAATCCCCCCGAACCGCCGCGGTAGGCGATCTTCTCGAAGACGCGCGCCGCGACCTCGACGGTGCGGGCCCGCTCCCGGCCGAGGGCGGCCAGCAGCGCGCGCTCCTCATCCCGCTCGATGACGGCGGGGCAGACGTACACGCGCTCGAGCCCGACGCCGGCGCGCATCGCCCGCTCGATCTCCCGGACTCCTTCGATGAGCATGAGGCCGGTCCGGTCACGCTCGCGCTTGTCGCGGAGCGCGACGGCGCGCTTCACGCGGTCGTTCGTCACGCTCGTGATGACGGCGCCGCCGTCTTTCATGCCCTCTGCTTGCGCCATGTTCTGCTCCGCCTTCCCGTGAGGAACTCGATGACTCCGGCGAACGCCGCAGCGTTCGTGAGAACGAAGAACGCCGGGATATAGAAAGCCCGGCGCCTCGTCGTGATGCCCGCGATCGCGCATCCATACAGGAAGAGCTGCGCGACGAACGCCGCGACGAACAGGGGGTGGTCGAGGAGCAGCGCGTTCGCCGCGAGAAGGCCGATGAGGAAGAAGGGAACGAGCCACTTGAAAATCTTGTGAGAGAAAAGCTCGAACGCGATGGCCGGGCGGCGGCACGGGCGGGAAACCTTCGAGAGATGGTAGAGGCTCTGGATGCCCCGCAGCACGGTGCGCCGCTTGGCGGCGAACTCGCGCACGACGTTTCTCGTCTCGATGTCGCGTTCGACGCTCACGGCCGCCGGCTCGTACCGCGCGCGGCGCCCCTCGAGGGCCGCGTGGAGCGGTTCGAAGAAATCGTCGTCGACCTCGGCGGGGATCGGAACGTAGAGCGACCGTCTGATCGCGTATATCGAGCCGTTCGCCCCGATGATCGAGTGGAACCGGTCCTCGAGCCGCTTGATCCATTTCTCGTATCGCCAGTAGAGATTTTCCTTGCCGCTCCCCCGCATGAGGCGGAGCTCGCCGCAGACGGCCCCCACCGAAGGATCGGCGAAGTGCCGCGCGAGCTTCCTGATCGCGTCGGGCTCGTACATCGCGTTCGCGTCGCTCATGACGAGCACATCCCCCGCGGCCGCCGCGACCGCCATGTTCCGCGCCACGCTCTTTCCCCGGCGCGGCTCGACGCGGAAGAGGGTCACGCCGCGCGGCTCGAAGCGGCGGACGATCTCGTCCGTCCGGTCGGTCGAGCCGTCCGACACGACGACGACGCGGAGCTTGTCCCGCGGGTAGTCGAGCCGGAGCGAGTTCTCGATCTTCTCGGCGATGATCGCCTCCTCGTCGAGCGCGGCGATGAGGAGGACGACGGCGGGGAGCGCCTCGTCGGGGGGATCCGCGGGGGGCGCGGCGGGTTTCTTTCCGAGCGAGAGGAGGGAGAGGGCGAACGGGTACAGCGCGTATGCGTACAGCACCGCCCCGGCGAACGCTATGAACAATATCGGAGCAATCATATTTGCAGATGCGCGGCCTCGCCGCCGCCCCTAGTGCGCGAAGATCGAGATCCGGTGGAACGATCCGAGATCCCCGTACGGCGTCCAGGCGTAGTCGATCATGAGGCGCTCGAAGAGGTCGAGCCCTCCGCCGATGGAGAACCGGTCCCCTTCCCTGCTCTCCTCCGCCGAGTATCCGGCCCTGAGAAACACCATCGACTGGACGTCGAACTCCGCGCCGAAGCATCCGTACGGATCCACGTAGCGCTTCTTCACGACGTCGGCTGCGAGCCGGAACGAGATCGACGGAATCCCGAGCGGGAGCTCGGCGATCGCCCCGGCCAGGAACGTGGTCGGGAGCTTCTCGCTCTCCTCGATGTAGGTGATGTCGCTGCCGAGGTTCTGCACCGCGGCGCCGAGGGATATTCCGCTTACGCCGGTCATCCACGCGGCGCCGAGGTCGACGGCCCATCCGCGCCCCGTGTAGTCGGCGATCTTCTCCTGGAGATACTTGACGTTGACGCCGGCGCCGAACCCCGCGGCGGGCTTGATGGCGACGCCGAGGATGCCGACGAGATCGTTGTTGGCCACGTCTGCGGTCGGCGCTCCGGTTTCGTCGAATCCCGGAATGTCGGGGGTGGAGAGGTACGTGAACGCGGCGCCGATCGAAACGAAGCCGCTCAGCGCGTGCATCGCGACGATGTTGTCGTAGGCGGTGTCGAGCGTCCACTGGCTGTGGAAGGCGCCGACGCCGCTCCCCGGGGCGAACGGCATGAGCGCCGGATTCGAGAGCCACGTGAACGGGTCATGGGGAAGCGCCGTCCCCGTTTCGCCGAGCGCGATCGCCCTCGAGCCGACCGGAAGCGAGAGGAACGAAGCGCCGCTCGCGCCCGCGACGCCTTCGGCGGCCGCGGGGGCGAAAGCGAACACACTCGCGAGCAGCGCGAGCGCGGCGATTTGAAGGGCTCTCCGGTTGTTCGCATCGAGCGTGATCTTCGTCATGGCATACCCTCGCATTTCAGTTCATTATTCAATCTTTTTGCCAACCGGGCAATATTTTTCGACGTCGAAGCGCGGTTCGGGCTTCCCTTTTATTTCCTATAGGCTGTCATCGTTACCCCGGCTGGGTTCCAAGATGGGGGAGCGGCAACTAGCATGCCATTCCGCGGCCCGCGGCGCGGGGGTCTTCCGCCCGGAGATAGAGCGCTCTTCGCCGGGAGACGGGGCGGTTTCCGCCGGGCGGCGGGGCGGTTTTGTGTTGAATGGAACGGCACGTTGGGCAATAATCGCCTCCATGACGGGCCGCGATTTCTATGGAACGCTCTACCGGAACGCGATGTTCCCGGCCTACGACCGGCTGATCAAGCGTCGAAATATCCACGTCTATTTCCGTGAAATAGCCGAACATCCCCGGATGCCCCTCCCGGAGCTCCACGAAATCCGGAGACGGAAGCTGCAGGCGCTCCTCGACCACTGCGTGCTGCACGTGCCCTACTACCGCCGGCGATTCGAGGAGACGGGGCTCGACGTCGGAAGCATCGAGGATATCGGCGAATTGCGGGAGCGCGGCATATTCACTTCGAAAGAGACCATCAAAACCGCCGGCGCGGACCTCCGCTCGGACGCCTTCGCGCCGGAGGAGCTCCATCGCAAGTTCAGCAGCGGCACCTCCGGAACCCCCATCCAGCTCCACGTTACGAAAGACTACTGGTGCCTGCAGATGGCGACGAAATACCGGGCCGAATCGTGGATCTGGAAAGCGATCGGCGCCCCGACGACCTATCTCTGGGGGCACCGGCTCGATCTCGATCCCGTCAAGCGCCTCAAGGTGTCTCTCTACTGGCGCCTGCAGAACTATCAGTTCGTATCCGCCTTCGAGGTCGGCGAGCGGCCGCTCCTCGACGGCATCGAGCGCATCAGGCGGTTCGGCCCCCGCTTCATCGAGGCGTACGTCTCCCCCCTGTACCTCATGGCGCGGCTCATCGAGGCGCGCGGCATCGAGCCGCCGAAGCTCGACGGCATCGTCACGGGAGGGGAGAGCCTCTTCGATTATCAGCGCGAACAGATCGAGCGGAGCTTCCGGTGCCCCGTCTACAACAGCTACGGGTGCTCCGAGTTCATGAACGTCGCGCACGAGTGCCGGGAGCATCGGGGGATGCACCTCAACGCCGATGGATTCATCGTCGAGGTGCTCGACGGGGCGGGGCGGCCGGTCGTCGGCGAGGAGGGGGAGATCGTCATCACCGATCTGAACAACTACGCCACGCCCCTCGTCAGGTACCGGATCGGGGACCGCGGTGTCCTGAGCGACCGGACGTGCGCTTGCGGGCGGACCTTTCCGCTCATGGAGAAGGTCGTCGGGCGGACCTCGGACGCGATGAAGGCGCCGGACGGGCACGAGCTCCACAGCATGTACTTTCACTGGCGGATCCGCCTGATCCCCGGCATCCACCGCTTTCAGGTCGCGCAGAAGGCCGTCGACCGGATCGAGATCAGGGTCGTGCACGACGGCTCGACGGATCGCGAGGAGACCGGGCGGATGATCCTCGATGCGTTCGCCGACCTCGCGGAGCATGGCGTGACGGCGACGCTCGCCTTCGTCGACGACATCCCCCTCTCCCGCTCGGGAAAGATGAATTTCTTCGTGTCCGAAATGCCGGGCTCCGGAGCGTCCGGTGCCGGCGGAGGAAGCGCATGAGCGCCGGCGGCAATCGCCCGATCAAGGTCGCGCACGTGCTGCGGAGCCTCGAGTTCGGAGGGGCGGAGAAGATGGTTCTCGAGCTCGCCCGGTTCCAGCGGCGCGAGCAGGGCATCGACGCGACGCTCGTCTGCTGCGCCGGCCTCGGGCCGCTCGAGGAGACGGCGCGCTCGCACGGCCTGACCTGCGTGTCGGTCGCCGCAGGCGGCGTCGCGCGCGGGCCGCTCCCGGCGAGGCTGCTGGCGCACTTTCGCCGCGAGCGCCCCGACGTCGTCCACACGCACAACTTCTTCTCGCACGTCCGCGGCGCTCTCGCCGCGCGCATGGCGGGGATTCCCGTGATCCACACGAAGCACGGGCGGGCCGTGCGGTCGTTCGACTGGTCCCCCTTCCTCCGGCGGCGCCTCTACCGGCTCGCCGACCGGATCGTCGTCGTCTCGAACGAAACGGGGGAGAGCTTCCGGCGGAAAACCGGCGTCGAGGCCGGACGGATCGTCGTGATCCGCAACGGGATCGAATTCCGGCGATACGAGGGACCGGCGCGCGAGGAGGTCCTCGGCGCGTTCGGGGTACGGCCCGGGGCGGTGCGGATCTTCGGCTCGGTGTCGCGCCTCGATCCGGTGAAGGATCACGGGACGATGCTCCGGGCGTTCGCGCGCGCGGCCGGGGGGCGGGACGATTGCGCGCTCCTCGTCGTCGGCGACGGTCCCGAGCGGGGGAGCATCGAGCGTCTCGCGCGCGAGCTCGAGATCGAGAAACGCGTGCTCCTCGCCGGATTCACGAACGAAATCCCGAAATATCTCGCGGCAATGGACGCGTTCCTCCAGCCGTCGCTCGCCGAGGGGCTTTCGCTCACGATTCTCGAAGCGGCGGCCGCGGGCGTTCCCGTCATCGCCACGCCCGTCGGCGGCACGCCGGAGATCGTGACGAACGGCGAGACGGGCACGCTCGTCCCCGTCGCGAACGTGGAAGCGCTCGCGGAGGCGATGGGCTCCTTTCTTGCCGACCCGAAGCCGTTCGAACGAATGGCGCTCAGGCTCAAGGCGGAGGTCGATTCGGCCTTCTCGACGTCTCGTATGGCTGAAAGCTATCTCTCTCTATATCGCGAAGTTATGGCGGAAAGGGGAAAACGCTGAATGGGAAGGATTCTCGGTGTTCTCGGCGAAGGAGCGGAAGGTCTCGTCGAACGCATGATCGACGGCGTTCCGCGGGGGCGGGAGGCGGCGGGCCCGGCGAACCGCGCCGCAAAGGACGATCTCGCCATCTGTCTCTTCCCGGGAGAGGGAAGCTTCGAGAACGGCTGCATCCTCTCGGAGGACGGCTCGTCGTGCGTCGCCTATGACGGATTCTTCCCCGGCGCGGGGGATGCGCTCGCGCGGGAGGGATTCGCCGCCGGCGCGCCGTTCGGCGAGGCTCTCCTCGGGATGTACCGGAAGCACGGCGCCGGGTTCCTCGCGCGCGTGCCGGGGATGTTCGCGATCGCGCTCTACGACGGACGCTCGAAGAGGCTCGTCGTCGCGAGCGACCGGAACGGGCTCTTTCCCGTCTACTACGCCGAGCGGCCGCGCGCGTTTTTCTTCGGCTCCTCGATCGGCGCCGTGCGCGCCGCCGCCGGCGCCGCGGCGGTCGACACGGCGGCCGTGATCGAGCACCTCCTCTTCGACGCGACGTACGGGAGCGCCACGTGTTTCGCCGACATCAAGATGCTTCCCTACGGCTCATACCTCGAGTACGACGCGGCCGGCCGGACCCTCGGGCGCGGGAGCTACTTCCGGTACGAGGACCTCTTCGACGCGCGCGAGTACGAGCGGAATCGTTCGATCGACGCCCCGCGCGAGCTCACCGCCCGTCTCAAGAGCTGTCTCGCGCGCGTCGTGGACGGGCGCGACGCGGCCGCGTTCGGGCTCCTCTGCGGCGGGGGCATCGACTGCAGCTACGTCGGCGCGATCCTCAACGAGATGAATTTCAAAATCCCCTTCGTCTGCACGAGCGTGGCGGGCGGGAAGGTGTCGGAGGAATCGATGGCGAAGAGCTCGGCGGAATACGTCGGGAGCCCGGCCGTCGTCGACCGGCTCGACCGCGCCCGATACTATCCGCTCCTGCTCGCGACGATCAGGGACTTCGGCCAGCCGATCGCCCACCCGAATCAGGCCAAATTCTACGTGAGCGCCGCGCTCGCCGTGTCGAACGGGCGGCGGTCGCAGATCATGGGGGTCGCGAGCGATCTCCTCTTCGGGAGCATCGGCAACGTCCGGACGTACTACCGGTATCTCAAGACGCGTGCGCTCCTCGGAGCCCTCGGCGGCGGCGCGCGCCGCACGCTCGCGATGCTCCTCGAGCGTCCCGACGTCGTTCGG
Source organism: Candidatus Krumholzibacteriota bacterium (assembly GCA_041309565.1). Taxonomy (GTDB): domain Bacteria; phylum Krumholzibacteriota; class Krumholzibacteriia; order Krumholzibacteriales; family Krumholzibacteriaceae; genus SSS58A. The sequence goes on along the minus strand of JBFYZJ010000137.1, from coordinate 124 downwards.
TTCGAGCTGCGCATGAGAAACCCGTGGGGCGCGATCGCCGGGCTCGGCGCGGGGAACTTCGAGCGCGGCGCGATGCAGGAGCGTGTCGCGGGCGCGCTCGCCGCGATTCCGGACGAACGGGAGC
>JBFYZJ010000136.1:0-9819 GCA_041309565.1 Candidatus Krumholzibacteriota bacterium | reverse complement strand
GCTCCCTCGACGTCGCCGCGCTCAAGAAGGAGAACGGCGTCATCTACGACGTGAAGTCGTTCCTCGATCCGATGATTGTAGACGGAAGGCTCTAGTCAAGAACAAGGCTCACGGAACGTCGATGAAGAAGATCCTCCGCATCGCCGGCTTGCTCGTCCTGTCGTTCCTCGTGCTGAGCGTGACGCTGACCCTGTGTTACGGCGTCATGCCGGTACCCTGCACCATCCTGATGCTGCAGCGGTGCGTCGAACAGAAGATGCACGGGCGGCCCATCAAGCTCGACAAGCGGTGGGTGCCTCTCGAACGGATGTCGCCGAATCTGCCCTGGGCGGTGGCGACGGCGGAAGACCAGAAATTCCAGGAGCATTTCGGGTTCGACCTCGAGGCGATCGAGAAAGCGGCAAAGTACAACGAGCGGCACCGCGGCAGAAAGGTGCGCGGCGCATCCACCATCAGCCAGCAGTGCGCCAAGAACGTCTTCCTCTGGCCCTCGAGAAGCTGGGCGCGCAAGGGGCTCGAGGTATACTTCACCTTCCTCATCGAGATGTGCTGGAGCAAGGAACGCATCATGGAGGTCTACCTCAACGTCGTCGAGATGGGGCCGGGAGTGTACGGTGCCGAAGCGGCTTCCCGGTACTACTTCCGCAAGCCGGCGGCGCGGCTCACGCGGGAAGAGGCGGCGCGCATCGCGGCCATTCTGCCCAACCCGCGGAGATGGTCGGCAAGCAGGCCCACCCCCTATATCCTTCGCAGAACGAGCTGGATCCTGAATCACATGCACGACGTTGACCTGAAAGACCTTCGGTGATCCCGGCCTCGCGCGGCTCGCCGGGAACGCGGGTATCGTCGCGGCGGAGAGCATTGGACCAAAGTCCAATAGACGGCGCCGGCTCCTCTCGGTAGCCTTTCGTTATTGACCCATTCACTTCAACGGAAAGGCGGGAATGTCATGAAGCGAAGACTTATTGCACTCTGGTCGCTGGGGCTGGTTTTGTGCCTGATCACGCTGGGGCGCTCGAGCGCGCAGGATCTCAAGCAGATGATCCAGGAGAAGGCGGCCGCGCTGAAGCAATCCGTGGCGATGAACCAGCAGGAGCTCGTGCAGTACAGCTGGATCGACAAAACCGAGCTCAGCGTGAAGGGCGAGGTGAAGAACACGAAGCTCGAGTCGTGTCAGTATGGGCCCGACGGCAAAATACAGAAGACCCTCCTGACGGAGCCGCCGGCGCCCTCGGACAAACGTGGGCTCAGGGGAAAGATCGCCAAGAAAAAGACCGGCGAAATGAAGGACTACATGGAGGGCGCGACGAAGCTCATCGCGCGCTATGTGCCCCCTTCCCCCGACGCGATGCAGGCCGTTCTGGACGCAGGCAAGGCGTCGTTCGGCCAGTCGGGCCCCGATGCGGTTCAGCTGATCTTCAGGGATTACGTGCTGCCGGGGGATTCCTACGTGTTCACGCTCGACGCGGCCGGCGGTGTCATGCGCCACCTCGACGTCGACACGTATCTGGACAAACCGGAGGACAAGGTGACGCTTGCGATCGAGTTCCAGACTCTGCCGGACGGCGTCCACTGCATGGCCAAGAAGGTTCTGAACGCGGCCGCCAAGGAGATCGTGGTCACGATCACGAGCAGCGATTACAAAAAGCTCGCGAAGTGATCGCCGCCGCGAGGGGATCTCGAACAGGAATCGGATTTCCTATAGAACGGCGTCAGTCAGCGTCGGCGCCCGTTTTCGTCGATACTCCCTGCAGGTAGAAAACGATCCCGGCCCGCGCGCTGAAGAACTCGAGATCCGGACCGCCGGCGAAGAGATAATTGTAGTTCGCATCGATACGCAGACCGAAGCGATCACGGTTGATCAGAGCGCCTATCCCGCCGTGGAATCCGAAAAAGCTGCCTTCGTAGACCCCCGTGGAGTAAGCGGCGGGCGTCGAGCCGTCCGAGACCGTCGCGTCGTCGATGAAGGATCTGTACAAACCGAGACCGAGGTTCAGGAAGGGGCGCAGAAGATTCTCCTCATGACCGAACAGGTAGTCGTTTTCCGTCGTGATGCTCAGGAGCCCCATGTCACCGCCGGAGAATTCGGCCCCCGGGTCGCTCGACGCCAGTTTGTCGCTGTCTAGGGAGACCCAGGTGTACCCCACTTCGAAACCGCTCAGATAGTTGGAGAGCATCCCGACCCGGAACGAGGTCGCCAGCGTAAAGCCCGGCTGGTACGACTCCTCGACGGGGCCGCCCATCGGCCAGGACCCTCCGCCGGACACCGTGAAGTAACCTCGTTCCCCGGCGTGCAGGGGGAGCGTCGCGGCCACGAGAAGCAACAGGAGCGCGGACAGTGCTGCGGCGATACGATACGAACGCATAACATCTCCTTGCGAGCCGGGCGGCTCGGCTGGTCGGAGGTGAATCCCGCGCGGCGCCTTGATGCTCGAATTCAAGGGCCGGCCGAACGGTTGACGCTTCCGAGGCTAGCGCGGCGCAACAGGAGGAGTCAAGACGTATCCGGATCGCCGGCAGCCATCGCATCCGCGGGCGTGCGTCCATTTTCAATATTCTATCCGCGACTTTTCGGCGATTGGTAGACGGAAGGCTCTAGATCCTGCCTCGCCGCCGCGCAAGGTTCTTGACGCAGAATCGATTTCCCTCCAAGATGGGCGTGCGAATGTGGATGATGCGCGACCAAGGAGGAAACATTCGTATGAAAGCGGTTGGAATCTGTCTCATCTTCATGGCGGTGCTGACCGTTCTGCTCTGCCTCGCGTCTCCCGGGACCGCGTGGGCGGATGGGGACGCCGCGGCCGATTCCATCGGTCGCTACAATCCGCGCGGCGGATTCCTGCTGGCCAGCACGGAGCGGGGGACCGTCAACCTGCGACTCTTCAGCTATCTGCGGTACCTCAACTCGCAGCGACTCGAACCGACGTACACCGACGCATTCGGGAACACCGCCGAGCTGGACCGGCGCCAGGACATTCACCTCAACAAGGTCAACATCCAGATCATGGGCTGGGTCATGGATCCGAAGTTCCGTTACCTCGCCTACGTCTGGACCTCCGGGACGAGCCAGGGCCAGACCAGCCAGGTGGTTGTCGCCGGCAACTTGGGCTACGCCTTCAACCCGCACGTCACCGTGATGGGCGGCGTCGGCGCGCTCCCCGGCGTGCGCACCACCGAGGGCAGCTTCCCGTTCTGGCTGTCGCTCGACAACCGGCTGATCGCCGACGAGTTCTTCCGCCCCTCGTACACCATGGGGATCTGGGCGAGCGGCGTGGTGGTCGAGCGGCTCCAGTACCATGTGATGCTGGGCAACAACCTGAGCCAGTTCGGCGTCGACGCCTCGCAGCTCGACGACGGGCTCAATACCTGGTCGGCGTCCCTGCGGTGGTACCCGACGACGGGGGAGTTCGGGTATCGCGGCGGATTCGGCGACTTCGACCGGCACGAGAAGGCGGCCACACGGCTCGGCGCCCACTACACGCGGAGCGACGAGACCAGCCAGGGGCAGCCCAACACCGACGCGTTCGAGAACGTGCAGATTCGCCTGTCGGACGGCAGCGTCATCTTCAAGCCCGGACTGTTCGGGAGCGGGATCCAGATTCGCGAGGCCACCTACCAGATGGCGTCAATTGACGCGGGGGTGAAGTACCGCGGATTCTCGCTCGAGGGCGAGTATTACCGGCGGCGGGTCGACCGCCTGCGCGGCACGGGGGTCGAGGAGCTGCCCGTCGAGGCGTTCCACGACGACGGATTCCAGGTGCAGGCCTCGGCGATGGTGAAGCCGCGGACAGTCCAGCTGTACACCGGCGCCTCGTATGTCTCCGGTGAGTACGGGGATCCGTGGGATTTCCGCCTGGGCATGAATTGGTATCCCTGGAAGCATCAGGTCATGTGGTGGAACTTCGAGTACATCCACACCGACCGCTCCCCGGTCGGCGCCGCCAGCCTGCCGTATCTGGTGGGCGGCACCGGCGAGATCTTCTACACCAGCTTCGTGCTGAATTTCTGATCCGCCCGGTGTCGCGCCGTCGCGCACGAGAAGTTCAAGTCGCTCGACGTCGCGGCCGGCCAGCCCGAGGCCGCGTTACAGCCCGCGGCGATCCCGGCAGGTTTTCTATGTATGTTTCTTGAGGTCGAGGCCGACCAGCACACGCTCCGTATTGGAAAGATCGCCGATGATCCTCCGCATCGGGCCGGGCAGTTTCCGCACCAAGGTCGGAATGGCGAGAATTTGATCGTCGCGACCCAGCTGCGGTTTCTTCAACAGGTCTATGACTTCAATCCGGTACTTGCCTTTCAGCTGCTCTTCGCAAATTGATTTGAGATTGTCGAAAGCGGTGACGGCCCTGGACGTTTGCCCGGCAATATACAATCGCAAGATCCATTCGTCTTTTTTCGCCTTGGCCGGCCGTGTTTTCCGCCGGCTGGTTTTCAACGCGGGTTTCTCTGTTTTCACGGAAGAATCCTTTATGCTTTGGTTCTCGCCCTTTTGGCGACTCTTTTGTTCATTGGAGCATCGCTTTTTCGACTCTTGGCCATTCGTGTCTTGCCTCGCCTGAAACGTTCATTCCTTTCTTCATCGATCCCGATGACCCTGTGCGCTTCCATCTCTTCAGCCTCGAATTCGGAACGGAGGAGAACGATCTGAGCTTCCATCGCTTCACGCTTGCGTTCCAATCCGATTCGCTTGCGCGCGATTTCCTGCTGGCGCGTCGCCTGTTCCGCCTCGTCCTTCATCTCCTGCGATAACCGCGCCGAACCGGTCAAAACGCCTTCCGAACCGATATACACATCGAGAAGCTCGATTCCGTGATCCGTCAGCTTGAACTCGCGAATCTGATTCGAATGCGCCATGCCGCGCGATTTCAACACGTAGAGCCCCCGGTTGCGTTCGCCCCCGATCTCGATGTCGCGCAGAAGCAGCCAGGTATCGATCAGGGACGAGATGTAGATATCCGTGATCTCGATATTCTCCCCCGAGGAAGTGAGATTCGTGAAGAAGGCCGTGATCCGTTTCATCTTCAAGAAATCGACGAGGCGCAGCAGCATTGCTTTGACGTCGCTCTGGTTGTCTCCCAGCACGAATGCGTTGATGGGGTCGAGAACAACGATATCGGGCGCGAACTTGCCGATCAATTTGATGATCGTCGTCAGATGCGTCTCCAGGCCGTAGACGGTGGGGCGCGTGGCGTGAAACTGAAGCAGCCCTTTTTTCACCCAGGGCTCCAGATTGATTCCGATGGAACGCATGTTACGCGTGAGCTGACTCGGGGATTCTTCGAAGGTGAAGAAGAGCACGCGTTCTCCCCGTTTGCACGCCGCCTCGACGAATTGCGCGGCCATGCTCGTTTTGCCGGTGCCGGCGGTGCCTGAGACGAGCACGGTGCTGCAGCGAAAGTAGCCTTTGCCGGTGAGCATCGTATCGAGACGCGGAATGCCGGTGGAAATCCGTTCCGGGGATGAAGAGTAGTTCAGCCCCAGAGAGGTGACCGGCAGAACGGAAAAACCATCCTCATCGATGAGAAAGGGGTACTCGTTCGTGCCGTGCGTCGAACCGCGGTATTTCACGACGCGCAACCGTCGTATGGAGGACTGGTTATCCACGCGATGATCGAGCAGAATGACGCAATCGGATACGTATTCCTCCATGCCCTGACGCGTCAGGGCGCCTTCGCCTCGTTCCGCGGTCAGTATGGTCGTCACCTGTTTCGTTTTCAGCCAGCCCAGCAACCGCCGCAGCTCGGCGCGCAGGATGAGGGGATTCGGCAGTCCCGAAAAGAGCGATTCCATGGTGTCCAGCACGACGCGCTTGGCGCCGATGCTCTCGATGGCATGATGGATCCGGATGAACAAGCCTTCCAAGTTGTATTCGCCGCTCTGTTCGTTCTCGGCCCGTTCGAGATGAATGTGTTCAACCCAGATCTTCTTGCGTCTGACAAGGTCATCCAAATCGAACCCCAGTGAAGCCACGTTTGCCGCGAGCTCCTTCTCCGTTTCCTCGAACGACAGGAAGACGCCCGGTTCGTTGTACTGCGTGGCCCCGCGTACAAGGAACTCCATGGCGAAGAGGGTCTTTCCGCAGCCCGCGCCCCCGCATACGAGCGTCGGCCTCCCTTTCGGCAACCCCCCGCCCGTGATTTCGTCGAATCCTTGAATGCTCGTGGGAGACTTTTGAAGGAGATGACGCCGGAACCGGTCTTCCTGTTTCTTCATAATATTCTCCGTGTATCGTTACTTTGGTTTCTTTCTCGCCTCTTGATGTCTCAATTAAGTTTAAGACAAACGGCCATAAAAACAATGAATCGAAGGAGGGAAAAAGGAACTAGTCCTTTGGGATGAGAAAGAACTCATCCCATACCGGTGAATGACGATCAGGTCGTGAATCCGAGCTTTAGGATTCGTCCTTGCGGACGAAGGCGGCTATCTGCAGACGGGTGCTGAGCGCCAGCTTTTCCAGAATGTTGTGCACGTGGCTCTTCGCGGTGAAGGTGGCGATATGGAGACGATCGGCGATCTCTTTGTTGCTGAGGCCTTCGGAGATCAGGTCGACGATTTCCCGCTCGCGATTCGTGAACTGGATTGATTTCGCGGGTATTCCTTTGCCGCTCTTGAGGGTGACCTCGATAATCTGGGAGAAGAGGGATTGGGTCAAGCACGGCGGCAGCACTTTTTCTCCCGCCGCGACGGTCTTGATCGTCTTTGCCCAATCATCGAACGGGGCGTTCTTGAGAATGAATCCGGCCCCCCCGGCCTTCACGAATTCGATGATGTCCACATGGTCGGGAAGGATATCCATTGCGATGACCTTCACCTCCGACGACTCTTCCCGAAGCAGGGACATGAGCTTCAGGCTGTCTTCCTTCTCCAGTCCAAGATCCAAAAGGATAATGTCGGGAGGTTTCTTCATGTTCTTCATCTGGCGCAGCGAATCGCCGTCATCGGAACGCGCGACGACTTCGAAATCGCCGTGTTTGTTGAGCATGGCGGCGATGCCGTCCCGCAGAAGACGGTTGTCCTCGATCAATAGAATCCGGATTTTCGCCGCAGGAGAACGCTTCTGAGTCCGCATAGAATGCTCTGCCAGTCTATGAGCCCAACGATATTGAAAACGTTGAGGATGCCTTGAGAATTCTAATGGTGGAACCGGCCGCCCGCAAGAGAAAATTGCGCGATTCGTGAAGAGCCCCGCGACGCTAATTATTCTACCGACAAAACGCTTTCATGGTCGATGCGCCGTCATCGGGCGGGAGGGAGACGACGGGACGGTGAAGGAGGCGCGCGTCTTGGTACCGGCGCGTCACGACGGCGTGAAGCACGAGTACGGATTCTCGCTCGCCGCCTTTAACAAGCTCAAACCGGCGAGCTACGACGTGAAGTTGTTCCTCGACCCGATGACGGTGGAAGGAAGGCTCCGATGCGCACTGCCGCGCCCCGCCGCGCGAGCATCTTGACGGGGAATCGAATTTCCTTCAGAATGCGTCGGAACCGGCTCGTACCGGGTCGCCTTCGAGGAAAGCGCCGGTCAGGCGCGGCTCGGCGGAACGACATTCATCGAGAGATATTTTTCGAAACGAGAGAAAAAGCGATATGCCCGCCATCATCTCGATCGTCGGTCACTCGAATTCAGGCAAGACAACCCTGCTGGAGAAGCTGGTCAGGGAGCTGAAATCGCGCGGCTACCGCATCGCCACGGTCAAGCACACCCCCCAGGAGGCCGGCCTGGATGAGCCGGGCAAAGACTCCCGGCGCCACATCGAGGCGGGCAGCGAGGCGACCGTGGTCGTCGCCCGTGACCGGTTGATGATGATAAAGCCGATAGCCGGTCCGGAAATCCTGGAGGAAATCGTCCAGCTCATCGGCGAGGACCAGGACCTGCTGATAGTCGAAGGCTTCAAGCGGAGCCTGATGCCCAAGATAGAGGTACACCGCCGGGAGACCGGCCCGATGCTGCAGAATCTGCAGAACCGGGTGGCCTTCGCCACCGGCGAACCGCTCGAAACCGACGTCCGGCAGTTCCCGCTCGACGACCCGAAGAGCATCGCCGATTTCATCGAAGACGAGTTCATCGGGAAGCGGGAAGACCGCGTCTTTTCGCTTTACATCAACGGCAGGGCGGTGCCCCTGACCGAGTTCCCCAAAAACATCATCGTCAATGTCATGCTCGCGATGGCCGCCTCGCTCAAAGGGGTCGGGCAGGTCGGCGTCATCAGGGCCTTCCTGAAGAAGAAGTGACAGCAGCTCAATTCCGAAGGGGTATTTCCATGCCCGGGAAGGCGCCGGTTACTTCACGATGAACCGGCTCGCCTTCTGGGCTTCGAAGCGCTTGTCGTGCACCGATCCGACGATGGTGCGAAGGTACGACACGCCGTCGGTCGAGCGCTCGGCGAGGTCGACCTGCGTTTCGGACACGCCGTCGATCCGGAGGATGGAGACGAAGGGGCGGTGCAGCAGGCGGCACTGCTCGTTCTGCCGCGTCACGACGGCGTGCTCGCCGGTGTCGAGCATGACCACCGTTCCCACGGGATAGACCCCCAGCGCCCTGATGAACGCCTTTACGACGAGCGGATCGAACATCTCGCCGCTTTTGCGGGCGATGAGGCGCAGCGCGCCGTCGGGGGTGAGCGTCGTGCGCCGGTACACGCGCGGCGTGGTCAGCGCGTCGAAGATGTCGGCGATGGTGACCATGTGGACGAACGGGTGCAGCTCCCAGGGAGACGCCTTGGCGGGGTATCCCTTGCCGTTGTACAGGAGGTGGTGCTGCAGGGAGACGAAGAGCGAGTCGGCGATCGCCCGCAGCGACCGCGTTCGGGACAGCTCGATGACGCCGAGCATCGGGTGGCGCTCCATGAGCTGCCACTCATCGGCCGAGAGCGACTCGGGTTTGTTCAGCACCGTCTGGGGGATGTGCGTCTTGCCGACGTCATGAAAGAGCGCCGCGACGCCGATCTGAGCGGTGTCGCTCTTGTGCATCCCCATCCGGTCGGCGATCAGCATCGAGATCACGCTGACGTTCACGGAATGCGAGAAGGTGTATTCGTCGTAGTCTTTGATGCTCGCGAGCCCCACCAGAACGGACTCGTCGGTGCGGATGATGTCGGCGATCTGCTGCGCGATTCTGGTCGCCTTGGGGAGCTGCACCGGGCGCCGCTGCGCCACCGCCCGCATGACTTCCCCCATGAACATGACCGCCCGCGCCATGACCCGGTTGCTTTCTTCCCGAACCTCCTGCTTGTTCACCTTGGCGTCCCGGAGGTATTTCACGCGCTCGATCCACTCGGAGAGCCTGATGTTGACGACGCCGGCCTCGGCGAGCCTCTTGGTCAGCTCGCCGAAGACGTCTTCCTCCGACGGTTCCGCAAAGAACACCTTGAGGAACGAGCCGATCTCCTCGGCGGTCGCCTCGGGTCCGAAGTCGATCTCCTCGACCTTCCTGTCCTTCATCTCGCCGATGAGATAGAGCACCGGTCCCATGTTCTGGGAGTCGACGACGATTCTCACGTCGTTGATCGAGAGCAGTTCCGTCGAGACCGTCACGGCGACGCGTCCCTCCGCCTCGCCCAGCTCGCGCAGCGATTCCTGCAGCTTCGCGATCGACGCCTGTGCGGCCCTATTGGTCAAATCGTGAATCTGCACCGTTCTCCCGGCGCTGAAGAGGTAGTGCACGAAGAGGGGGCCGAGACGACTGATGAGGTCATCCGGTTCGGTCGCGCACGCCGGCGCGTCCGCCGCGCCGCGCCCGACGGCGTTCGTCACATCGTCGGAATTCGATCGGCGATCACTCATCGTTTCCTCCGCCGGCCGCCGCGGGAGCTTTCTCGG
>JBFYZJ010000135.1:0-8204 GCA_041309565.1 Candidatus Krumholzibacteriota bacterium | reverse complement strand
GCATGGCAGGGTCAGGAAAGTGCTCTTCGAGCCCGACCAGGACGAGCGCGTCCGCGGCCAGATCGACAAGCTGCTCGATAAGATCGCTCGCGAAAAATGGGGAGACGCCCAGAGCTAGGCGCGCGAGAAGGGATTGATCTTCTCCATTTCGAGCAGGCGGCCGCCTTCCTTGAAGGCGACGCGGTCCATGAGTTCCCGCATCAGGTAGATGCCGCGGCCCGAAGGCTTGACGAGATTCTCTCCCCGCTTCGGATCGATCGTCTCGTCCGGCTGGAACCCCTCCCCCTCGTCCTCCACCTGCACGAAGAACCGGTGCGAGCTGACGTAGATGCGCACGTGGACCTTGCGGTCCTCTCGGTTCTTGTTCCCGTGCACGATCGCGTTGCTGAGGGCCTCGTCCATGACGAGCGGCAGGTTGACCCTGCTGTCCTCGGCGGGGAATCCGAACTCGTCGGCGAGAAAGGAGACGAGCCGGTTCACGCCGAGGATGCGGGAGAGCTTGCTCGGGATGAGGAAATCGAGGCGCACCTGCCCCTCTTTGATGACGTCCGCGCTCCGCGGGAACGGAATCTGGTCGTGTGAGCGGCCGTTCAGGGCCTGCTGCACGTCCCCCCTGCCGAACGGCGGCTGGATCACCGCGTTGACGCCGACGGCGAGATACGTGAGATAGTCCTTCTCGCTGCAGTCGTGGGCGACGACGTAGAGAGGTGAATCGAGGCGCGCGAGGCGCACGAGACGGGCCTTCTTGGAATCGAATTTCTTCCGCGGAAGAAAGATGAGCAGATTGGAGCGCTCTTCGCGGCCGGCCTTGATGCCCTTCATGAACCGCGCGAACGTGTCGAACTCTCTGACCGACACCTCGCCGGACAGCTTCCCCGCGGCGAAAAACTCGTCGCGCAGCTGCGGATTGAGATTCAGAATATCGAGAGCGATTCTATCGCCATTCACGACTCAGAATACTTTCTGCCCGTCGGCTAGAATCTCGTTCAACGCCTCGCGGAAGTAATCGTTCGATTCGACGACGCTCGGACCGATCTTCTCCTTGTATGCCTCCCACGCCTTCTTGATCTCGGGACCGAGGACCGTCATGAGATCGCCGCTCGCCAGCCCCTTGTCCCGCTTGTCCTTATTGTACACGAGAATATCACTAACGAAGACGCGCGCCAATCTTTTTGAGCGTTCCTTGCTCCGCCGCGCCTCGGGATCCTCGGCAACCTTCTGGGGCGCGGCCGCCGCCGGGCGCTCCTCGTTGATGACGACGTCTTCCTCGCGCGGCGCCATGCGCCCCGCGAGCGCCGAGAGCGAGCGCTCGAGCGAATCCCACTCCCCTTTCGGGGTCTCCGCGACCGGCGCCGTGTCGGAGAACGCGCTCGCGGAGATCTCGAACATCGACGTGTCGACGGCCGGCATGAGCCGCCAGACGTAGCGGCACTTCGGGCACCTCACGCGGATTCCCCGCTCGGGGACCTTTGCGTCGTCGAGAAGATATTTGGTGCTGCATCCATCGCAAGTGACGATCATCGCTTTGATCCTCCGGCTGATGTTCCCCACCGGGCCCCGTTTCTAAAGCTCCAGCTCCCTGGAGATACCGCTCATCGCCTCGATCGAAACGGAGAAGAACTCGTGCAATTCGAGACCCAGCTCGCTCACGTTTGCAATCGCTTCGCGGTTTGCGCCCGCCGCGAACCGCTTTTCCTTGAAACGCTTTCCCACGAAGTCCGGGTCCAGCCCGGCGATGCGCTTCGAGGGATGCATGAGGGCCGATGCAACTATTAAGCCAGTTACGGGATCGATACAGCATATCGCCTTGTCCAGAGAAGAGTTGCGCGGGCGGTGCCCCGCGTGGACGAGGATCGCGTCCTTGACCTCCGCGGGGACGTCGACTCCCTCGAGCATCTCGACCGTGAGGCGCCCGTGGCGCGCCGGATCGTCCGCGGTCCGCTCGTAGTCGAGATCGTGCAGGAGCCCCGCGAGCCCCCAGAGCTCCTCGCTCTCGCCGAACCGTTTGGCCATCGCGCGCATGATCGCCTCGACGGCGAGCGTGTGCTTGACGAGATTTCTTTTCGTGAGATTCGCGTTCACGAGCTCGAGCGCTTCCTGTCTCGAAATCATCGACTGCCTCCTTCGATCCGGCCGCGGCGCGGCGGGCTCCGTGCGGGCGCCGCCGCTCATCCGATATCGGCGAGCTCCATTCTCGGTTTGTACGATCGCTCGAAATAGGCCGCGAGCTCCCTGTTCTCGGACCGCGCGAGCCCCGGGTCCCGTTCGAGGAGCTTCTCGCTCTCCTCCCATGAGAGCTGCACGAGCGCGTGGTCGCTCAGCGGATTGACGAGCTTGAAGTGCGGGTAGCCCGACTGCCGGTGCCCCCAGATTTCGCCCGGCCCCCGGAGCCTGAGATCCTCCTCGGCGACGGCGAACCCGTCGTCGTGCGAGGCGAAGAACGCGAGGCGCTCGCGGGCGGCGCCGCCGATTTCCCCGCTGAGCTGAAGGAAACACGCGCCCTCGTTCCCGCCGCGGCCGACCCGCCCGCGGAGCTGGTGGAGCTGGGCGAGCCCGAATCGCTCCGGGTTGTTCACGAGGAGAATCGAGGCGTTCGGGATGTCCACGCCGACCTCGATGACGGTCGTCGTCACGAGACCGAGAATCTCGCCGCGCCGGAAAAGCTCGATCGCCTTGCTCTTCTCCTCGAAGCTCATGCGTCCGTGGAGGAGACCGAGCGGGAACTCGGCGAACTCCTCCCGCTGGAGCCGCTCGAACTCCTCGGTCGCCGCGAGGAAATCGCTCCCCTCGCTCTCCTGCACGAGCGGATAGAGGATGAACGCCTGCCTCCCCGCCCTGAACGCGGTGCGGACCTCCTCGTACACGCGCTCCCGGGCGTCGGCCGGCACGATCCCCGTCCGCACGATCCGCTTCCCGCCGGGGAGCTCGTCGATGATCGAGAGATCGAGATCCCCGTAGACCGTCTGGGCGAGGCTCCGCGGTATCGGCGTCGCCGTCATGACGAGGAAATGCGGAACGAGATCTCCCTGCCCGAAGGTCGCCCGCTGCCGGACGCCGAAACGGTGCTGTTCGTCGATCACGGCGAGACCGAGCTGCTTGAACGATATGCTTTCCTGAATGAGCGCGTGCGTCCCGATCACGAGGTCCACGGCGCCGGCGCGCACCTGCTCCTGGATGCGCTGCTTGTCGGCCCGCGGCGTCGAGCCGATGAGGAGCGCGACGCGCAACCCGAGCCCCTCGCAGAGCGCGCGGGCGCGATCGTAGTGCTGAAGGGCGAGAATCTCCGTCGGCGCCATGAAGGCCGCCTGATAGCCCTTCCCGAGAGCGAGCATCGTCGCGGCAAGCGCGACGACCGTCTTCCCCGAGCCGACCTCCCCCTGGAGGAGCCTGTTGAGCCCTCTCCCCTCGACGTCGGCGCGGATCTCGTCGAGCACGCGCCGCTGCGCGCCGGTGAACGCGAAGGGGAGCCCCCCGAGGAACCGATCGAGGAGCGGATGCGGCGCCTCGACCGGCGGCCGCCGCTTTCTTCGGGAGAGGCTCGTGCGACGCTCCTTGATGAGGAGGTGCAGGAAGAAAACCTCCTCGATCTTGAACCGCCGGCGCGCGCGCTCGAGCGCCTCGTACGAGTCGGGGTAATGGATCTGGCGGATCGCCTCGGCGCGCGGCGGTACGTCGAAGGCCGCGCGGAGGGCATCGGAGAGATTCTCGCGGACGAAGCCGCCGTATTTCTCGCACGCGGCGGCCACGATCTTCCGCATCATGCGCTGCGAGATGCCCGCGGTGAGCGGATAGACGGGGACGATTCTCCCCGCGTGGAGGAGCGACTCCGAGAGCTCTCCCCCGATGATCTCGTACTCGGGGGACACCATCTGCCGCTGGTCCCGGTAGAGGGCCATCTCGCCGCTCACGACGACGCGCTCCCCCTGCTTGAAGTACTTCTCGAGATAGGGCTGGTTGAAGAAAACGAGGCTCACCGTCCCCGTCTCGTCGCCGACGGCGACGGTGAATATCTGGCGCCCTTTGCGGGCGCGTCTCGTCGAGACGGCAAGAATCGTGGCGACGAAGGTCGTGGGGGCGCCGAAGGGGAGCTTCCCCACCGGCAGGAGATCGCGCCGGTCGTAATATGCCCGCGGAAAATGGGACACGAGGTCCTCGACCGTCCTGATGCCGAGGCGCTCGAGGAGCACCTGCCGGGAAGGTCCCACCCCCTTGATGAACTGGCTGCTGTCCTGCAGCGGCTCTCCCCGCCGATCCCTGTTCTCCATTATTAGCTTGCCAGGCCCTTCGTTTTATTATAAATTGTACGGACTCTACGGTTTTCAGGAGGATACCAGATGTCGAAGCAATGCGCCATATGCGGGAAAAAGCCGGGCTCCGGGCACAACATCAGCCATGCGCATAACCTGTCCAAGCGCCGGTGGCTTCCCAACCTGCAGAAGATCCGCGTCGAGATCAAGGGAGAGCAGCAGCGGGCGTACGTCTGCACGCGCTGCATCAAGGGCGGCGCCGTCAAGAAGGTGTGACCCCTCCCTTTCACGCGGACCCCGCGGATCCATCCCGCTCCATCGCCTCGAAGCGTTTGAAGAGCGTTCCGCGACGCACGGGACCCGAGATCGCATCCCACGGGAATGAGGTCTCGGGCCCTTTCTTTTCGTGCGGAAAATACACATTCGCGCCTGCTTCCGCGAGCGCGCGCTTCCACGAAAGCCCATCCTCGACGTAGCGAACGATCGCCCGGCCAACCCGTTCGTCCCCCGTCGAAAAGAGCGCCTGCCGCAGGGCCGAGCGAACCGATTTCAGCTGCACGGCGACGCCGAGCGTTCTCAGCGCCTTTTCGACGGCGCGCTGGCGCTCCTCGAGCTCGCGCTCCTCCGGCATGGCCCAGAACTGGAGCGGGGTCCACGCCTTCGGGACGAGCGGATTCACGTGCACGGAGAAGCCTCGCCCGCCGATCGCCGCCCTGAAGCGCTTCATGAACGTCTCCGTCTCGGCGAGCGCCCGTGCGTCGTCCCCCGGCCCGCCGATGAGAAGATAGAGCGTAAAATGCTTAACGCCGGCCGCGCGGAGCCTGGCGGCGGCGTTGAAATAGACCTCGTCCGGCACGCGCTTCCCGAGCGCGAAACGAACGCGCTCGCTACCCGACTCGGGGGCGAGGCTCGCGCTCGCCGTGCCGATGCTCCCGATGAGCGCGATCTTCTCGTCGTCGAGGTCCTCGGCGCGGAGCGAGCTGAACGAGACGCCGATGCCCCTCGAGACGAGGAGCCTCACGATCGCGACGAAGTCCGGATTCGCGGCGACGGCCGTGCCGACGAGCCCGATCTTTTTCACTGCGGGGTGGAGCCCGTCGAGGAGCTCTTCGAACGCCGCGAGCGGCATGTGCCGCGCCGGCCGGTAGAGCGCCGTGGCGAGACAGAATCCGCAGACGCCGGGGCAGCCGCGGCCCGACTCGACGAGCATCGTGTCGGGGAACACGCTCTCGGGAGTGATGACGACGGATCTCGGGAATCGGGTAATCGAGACGGGGTCGTTGAAGCTCACGGGAATCCGTGAAATCCCGGGAACGAGCACGCCGGGGATCTTCGAAAGGGATTCGAGGAGCGCGCCCCGGTCCGTCGCTTCCCGCTGCGCGGCCTCGCCCCGCGCCGCTTCCTCGAGTATGCGAACGATCCCCCCGAGCGTCTCCTCCCCTTCGCCGAGGGAGATCGCGTCGGCGATCGGAGCGAGCGGCGCCGGGTTGGCGCTCGCAGCCGCGCCGCCGGCCACCACGAGCGGCCCCTTCTCCCTCCGTTCCCGAAGGGGCGGGATACCCGCTTCCCGCAGCATCCGGACAACGTTGATGAAATCCTCCTCATAGGAGACGGAAAAGAGAATTGCGGCGCTCGCGGCGGGGCTGGATCGCGATTCGAGCGTTACAGGAGATGTATCTTCTAACATCCTTTCAATGCTCATCTTGGATAAGCGTCGCAAACCTGCATAAAGGAAGTGAAACCCGAGGTTCGATATGCCGACTCGATAGGGCGCGGGATAGGCGGCGACGATCCGCCGAGCGCCTCGGCCGGGAGCCGCGAATCGCTCGATCATCGTTTCTTTTTCGAGGAGCTTTTCGGGAGAATTGTTCCGGTGCGCTCGATGCAAATCGACCCCCGGCTCAGCGCGGCTCGAGGTCGAGAGGCCCGCGTCCGAAGAGACTGCGCGCGATGACGTTCTCGGGATCGTGCTCGATGATCTTCTTGAGAATCGCTTCCGCCTCCTCTTCGCGTCCCTCGTTCCGGAGCGTCAGGGCGAGCGAAAGCCCCGCCTCGCTGTACTCCGCGTTCACGCCGAGGCTCTCGCGGTAGAGCCGCTCCGCGGCGACGAGATCCCCCCGGTAGAACTTGATGTCCCCGAGAATCTTGATGAGATCGGCGAAATCGGCCTCCGGCGGATCGAGGATCTTCTCGGCCTCCTCGTAGTCCCCCTTGCCGATCAGGATGTGAGCGAGCTTCTCCTTCGCCCGGAGGAAGCGGGGATTGATCTCGAGGGCGCGCCTGAAGAACCGCTCGGCGTCGGCGGGCTTCTCCGTGCGGAGGTAGCATTCGCCGAGGAAGTAGAGCACGTCGGCGCTCTCCCCTCCCGCGTCGAGGATGTCCTTGAGGACCGTCATCGCCTGCTCGAGATTCCCCTCGCGCAGGTGCACGAGGGCGAAGCTGAGATCGACGGCGTTCTTGCGCTCCTCGTGCTTCGTCGCGTCGGAGAGATACTCGATGGCGCGCTTGCGGTCGTTGAGCGCGTAGAGGAGGAGCCCGTAGTAGTAGCGGGCCTTCGCGTATCCCGGCGAAAGGGCGAGCGATTTTTCGAGCGCCGTCCGCGCCCGGTCGAGCTCGCCGAGATAGAAGAAGGTCGCCCCGAGGTAGCATTGGAGATCCGCGTAGTCGGGCTTGAGGGAGGCGGCCGTCTCGAAGTTGGCGATCGCCTCGCGGTAGCGCTTCTGGTCCAGGTTCGCGATGCCGATGTAGAAATGGGCCTCCATGTACTCCGGATTGATCGCGAGCGCCGCCCCGAGCTCCCGCTTGGCGCCGTCATGATCCCCCGTGCGCAGGAACGCGAGCGCGAGCTTGAACCGGAGATCTGCGTAATCCGGATGGATCGCGAGCGCCGCCGTGAACGACTGCACGGCCGAATCGAAGTTGCCCGTGTTGTACGCCTCGATCCCCTCCTTGACGGCGTCGTCGAACTCGGTGTCGCTCCGCATGATCTGCTTGAGCGAGGCGAGCGGAGGTATGCACGTCTCGCACCCGGCGAGGTGTTCGCTGAGGAACTTGCTGATCGGATTGGGGCCTTCCGCGCCGATCGCGAGCGCCCGCTTGAACACGGCGTCGGCCTCGTCCTTCTCGCCGCGCTCGTGGAGCACGATGCCGAGGTAGCAGATCGCTTCGAAATAGTTCGGATTGAGCTCGATCGCCGAGCGCAGGTTGGCGACGGATTCGTCGAGCTTCCCGAGCCGGTGATAGATCACGCCCATCCGGTAGAACACGTCCGGATAGGTCGGATTCTCCTGCACCGCTTTCTGGAAATGGACGAGCGCCTCTTCGGGAGCGCCGGCGAGATACTTCGCCGTGCCGATGTGGGCGTGCGACTCGGCGGCGTAGAACATGCCGAGCGCGTAGAACGGATCGGCCTTTCCCGCCTTCTGAATCGCCTTCTCGAGCTCGGCGACGGCGAGCTCGTATTTGCCCTCGTTGTAGAGCTTGATCCCGAGCTCATACTCGGGATTCTTGTTGATCCCGAAGATTCTTCCCCACAGGGACACTCGCCGCTCCCTCGTTCAATCGAGCTGTTTGCGTAGGAACGTCGGGATATCGAGATTGAGCTCGTGACAGATCCCGAAGTTCACCGCGTTCAAACCGACCCCCGTGCGCGCGAGGTTGTCGATCTCCACCGGCGTGGGCTCATCCTCGAGATCCCTGATGTCGATGATCTCGGGAGCCCGCGGCGCGGCCACCGGCTCCGGCTCGCGGACGACCGCGATCTCCGGCTCGCGCACCGGCATGATTTCCCGCTCGCGCGGCTCGAAGCCGGTCGCGATGACGGTTACCTGGATGTTGTCCGAAGCGCCCTTGTTCACCACGGCGCCGAAGATCACGTTCGCGTCCTCCCCCGCCTCCTGGCTGATGACCGACGTCGCCTGGGAGATGATCGACCAGATGGAGATCTATGGCGGGAAA
>JBFYZJ010000134.1:0-6193 GCA_041309565.1 Candidatus Krumholzibacteriota bacterium | reverse complement strand
CGACTGGGTTCGGAGCGGGAATCCCAGGCCCCCCCTCTACACCCGATACCCGCGAGAGAAGAGATTCGTGAAAATGAGCGCCATCGCGCTCGGCAGCGTCCGGTAGATATAGGGAAAATTCTCGATCGCCTTCGGCGGCCTCAGGTAGAACCCGGCGTACGCCTTGAAGAGAAACCGGTTGAGCACCTGCGGCGTGATCTTGTCGAGCTTGATCGTCGGGTGAAGGCCCGAGTACATCGCCCAGTTCTTCGTGAGGAGCTTCTCCTTGACCTTCTCGAAGAGCTTCGTGCCGGGGTACGGCGTGAGCAGCGAGAACTGCACCCTGCTCGGATTGAGGTACTTCGCGAGATCGATCGTCTGCCTCATCGTGCGCGGGTTGTCGCCGAGGGCGCCGAGGATGAAGGCCCCGATGATCTTCACGCCGTTCTCGTGGAGAATGTCGACCGCCTTCTTCGCGTCCTCGACTGTCGATTTCTTCCCGTACTCGTTGAGGATCTCCTGGCTTCCGCTCTCGAAGCCGAGGAACATCCATTTGAGTCCCGATTTCGCCATTATCTTGACCATGCCGGGATTCTTCACGACCGTCTCCACGTGCGACATCGCTTCCCAGTGGAGATCGTAGCCGCCCGCGATGATCCGCTCCGCGATCGCCGTGGCCCGCGCGGGATTCAGCGTGAAATTGTCGTCGATGAAGTTGATCGCCCGGTAGCCGTACTTGTTGTACACGAGATCGATCTCTTCCATGAGACTGTCGACCGAGCGCGGGCGCCAGCGGACGCCCGAGAACTGGGACGAAGAGCAGAAGTTGCAGTTGAACGGGCAGCCGCGCGAAGTGATGATCGTCGTCATGGGGCGCCCGTCGATCTTTTCCTTGTACCTGCGCAGCGGCAGGAGCTCGCGCGCCGGAAACGGGAGGGAATCCAGATCGTTGATGAAGGCCATGTTGGGCGTTCGCACGATCTCGCCGCCGCACCGGTAGGACAGCCCTCCCACCTCTTCGATCGGAATCTCGTGCGAGAGATATTTCACGAGCGAGCGGAAGGCGTATTCTCCCTCGTTTCGGATGATGTAATCGACGCATCCGCTGCGGAGGGCGTCCTCGTCGAAGAAGCTCACGTGGGGGCCGCCCATGACGACGGTCGCCCCGGCCGCTTTCGCGACCTTCGCGATCTTCATCGATGTCGAATAGCGCGCGGTGTCGGCGGATATCCCGACGATGTCGAAGCCCGCGAACGGGTACTGCTTCCAGCGTTTCTTCTCGATGTTGAAGTCGACGATCGTGACCTGGTGATCGGTGAGGAGCGCGGCCATGTATGCGAGGCCGAGAGGGGGTCGGCTGAGGCCCATGCTGTAGTACCCCATGCCGACGGGCGGGTTCACGAATAGAATTTTCATTATCCTTCTTTCATCTAAGATACCTCGCAAAAACTATTCGTTTGGAAATAATGATACGGGGTATTTTAGCGGCTTAAGCCGTTCAGCTATTTACTGTTGTCTTAAGCTATCACTTATTTCGATGCGAGTCAACCGGAAACCGTCTCTTATTTTCGAAAATCTCGAGGGGGGCTGGAGCATTGCCGCCGGAGACCTTTTTGCGGGAGCGATTCTTTATGCTATGCTTCGTTTCGAGGATATGGAAAGTGCCGGGAGGAGACCTTTGAGCTTCGAAATATGGAACAACCCGCTGGCTTCCGGCGGCGTAGAGGCGCGGGAGATTCTTCTCGGGCATTTCAAGCTGCCGCCGGGAGACGCCGAGCTCGGGATGCTGCGCCGGATCGTCGAGTGCTACTCGAATCTGCCGTACGAGAACCTCACGAAGATCATCAAGAAATTCACGGCGCTCTCGCCGGACGAACGTCTGCGCGGCCCCGTCGAGGTAGTGAGCGGCTACGTCGAGCATCATACGGGCGGGACGTGTTTCTCCCTGACCTATTGCCTCGGCTCGATCCTCACGAGCGCGGGGTACCGATGCTACCCCGTCATGGCCGACATGAAGCGGCCGAATATCCACTGCGCGCTCGTCGTCGAGATGAACGAGCGCCGCTATCTCGTCGACCCCGGCTACCTCGTCGGCGAGCCGGTCGAGCTCGCGGGGAAGCCGGTGCGGATCGAGACGACCTTCGGCGTCGTCGAGATCAGGCCGCGGGAGGGGCACCGGTACGATCTCTTCACGCTCGAGGGGGAGGACCGGAAGTGGCGGTACACCGTGCGGACGGTTGCCGTCTCCCACGCGGCGTTCATGAAATTCTGGCAGGATTCGTTCGCGCTTCCCATGATGAACAACCTGCTCCTCACGCGGCTCACGCCGCAGGGGCATCTCTACGTCAAGAACCACCATCTTCGCATGAAGGGCGCGCACGGCAAGATGAACGAGAACATCCGGAGCGGCTTCGAATCACGGATCGCGGCGGATTTCGGCATCCCGCCCGAAGTGACCGCGCAGGCGCGCGAGCACCTCGAACGGTTGAAACGCACGTGGCGCGCACGCGAGGGCGCCGCGCGGGAGGAGGCGTAGGCGATTATGGCGCATCCGAAGGCGGGAAGGCCGAAGGAGGGAGCTCCGGTGAAGCTCCTCGCTGCCGTGCTCGCCGGGCGAGGATTCGATCTGGAACGTCATCTCTTTCCGATGCTCGAGGAACGCTTCGGAGTCGTGGATTACCGCGGCGAAGCGCACCCCTTCGACGGCACCGACTATTACGAGGGGGAGATGGGGCCGGGTCTCGAGCGGCGCATCATCTCTTTCGAGCCGCTCCGCGACGCGACTGACATCGTGCAGGCGAAGCTCGATACGGCGGCGATCGAGGAAGATCTCGCCGCGGAAGGCGGCCGGCGCGTCAACATCGATCCGGGCTACATGGATTACTACAAGATCGTTCTCGCTTCGTTCAAGGAGGGCCCGCAGAAGATCTATCTCGGGCGGGGCGTCTACGCGGATCCCATTCTCCTCTATTTCGAGGGGGAATTCGGGCCGCTCCCGTGGACCTTCCCCGATTTCAAGTCGGGCCTCTACCGCGACGATTTCCGCGCCATCCGCGCGGTGTACAAGCAGGCGCGGCGGGGAGATGGCATATGAAATTGGCGATTCTGTCTTTGCCTGGAGAACGATCATGACCAAGGTGACCCTGTCGGGCGATCAATTCATCCTCTTCGTGCTCGTGCTCAAAATGGGCATCATGGCGGCGCTCGCGGGGGCCCTCATCACGTCGAGCTTTTTCAAACGGCTCATCTTTCTCGAAACGCGGAATACGCGGGAAAACTGGCATCTCGCGCTCGTCTTCGGACTGATCCTCACCGCGGGCACCGCGGTTCGGGTGCTCGTCGGCTACGAGGGGCTGGATCTCTCGCTCTCGGGCACGTTTCTCGTCGGGCTGCTCGGAGGGATGGTGCCCGGCTCGGCCGTCGGCTTCTTCGTTGGGTTGCCCGGGCTGCTGCGCGGCGAATGGGGCACGCTCCCCTTCCTCGTCGTCTGCGGGCTCGCGGGCGGAATCATCCGGGCGCGCACGCGCGACCGTGACGAGTTCTGGGACGTCTCGCCGTTCTTCCTGAACAATTTCGTCCGTTCGTGGCGCGTTCTCGCCGCCGAGCGGCGGATCGACGCGCGCGCGGCGATCATGCTGGCGCTCGTGGCGCTCGAGGCCGCGCGGACGATCGCGGGGAACCGCTGGCCGGCGGCCTTCTTCATCTTTCGGCCGGATCATTTCTGGGTGACGGTCTGTGTCTGGCTCACGACGCTCGTGTGCGTCGGCATCCCGCTCAAGATATGGAACAACACCCGCGTCGAGACGCTCCTCGAGGAGCAGCGCGCGGCGGCTGCGCAGGCGCGGTTCGACGCGTTGCGGAGCCAGATCAATCCGCACTTTCTGTTCAACGTATTGAACGCGGCCACCTCGCTCATCTGGAGCGAGCCCGACAAGGCGCGGTGGATTCTCGTGAAGCTCTCGAGCATTCTCCGGCGTCTGCTCCGCGGGGGGGAGGACTTCGTGCCGCTGAGCCGCGAGATCGAGTTCATCGATGACTATCTGAGCCTCGAGGTGGCCCGCTTCGGCGGGGAGCGGCTCGCCGTGGAGAAGGAGCTCGATCCGCGCTCGCTCGACGTGCCGGTGCCGTCGATGCTGCTCCAGCCGCTCGTGGAGAACGCGGTGCGACACGGCATCTCGCCGAAGGTGGGGGGCGGCGTCGTGCGGATCGAGGCCGCGCGGGACGGCGGCTCGCTGAGGATCGCGGTCAAGGACAACGGGCTCGGCTTCACGGACACGGGGCGCGAGGGCATCGGCCTGCGGAACGTCCGCGAGCGGCTGCGTGTCGCCTACGGGCGGCGCGCCTCGATCGAGATCGTCTCCGCCCCGGGGCAGGGGACGTCGGTTATCGTCGTGTTGCCCGTCGAAAGGGGACCGGCCAATGGCTGAGATGGAACGTCTGCGAATTCTCGTCGTCGACGACGAGAGTCCCGCGCGCAGGGACCTGAAGCGCATCCTCGGCACGATCGCCGGCGTCGAGATCGCCGGCGAGGCGGCCGACGGGCACGAGGCCGTGAAATCGATCAAGAAGCTGCGTCCCGACGTCGTGCTCCTCGACATCCAGATGCCGGGGCTCGACGGCTTTCAGGTCGTCTCGAAAATCGCCGATCTGGAGCCGCCGCCCGCGATCGTCTTCGTCACCGCGTACGATCAGTACGCGATCAAGGCCTTCGAGGTGCACGCGGCCGACTACATCCTGAAGCCCGTGGAGGAAAAGCGGCTCGCGCAGGCGATCGAGCGCGCGAGGCGGATTCGAGGGGGGCTCGAGCCGGGGCCCGATCTCAAGGCGCTCGTCGCCGCGGCCGGCGCGGTGCGAAAGCGGCTCGCCCTGCGGCAGGGGCAGTCGCTCGTCACCATCGACGTGGACGACATCCTCTTCGCGACGATCGACTCGGGGGGCGTGCGCGTCGTCGCGCGCGGCGCGGAGGGAACGGCCGGTTTCCGGTCCCTCGACGAGCTCGAGAAGGAGCTGGCCGCGAAGCAGCTCATGCGGGTGCACAAATCGTACGTCGCCAACGTCAACCGCATCTTCGAGATCACGCCGTGGTTCAGCGGGAGCTACCAGCTCCGCATGGATGGGAAGGGAGGCCCCGTCATTCCCCTGAGCCGCGCGCAGGCGCGGGAGCTGCGGAAGATCCTGAAGTGGTAGGCCGTTTCGCGGCCGGGCTATTCGATTGCAGAATTGTTTTTTCCGCGGAAATGGCGTATATTTAGAATGAAATCCGTTCAAATGGAGGTGTCGTCGTGAAGAAGTCGCGCATTGCAGGAGCGTCTCTCACCGCGATCGCGCTCCTCGCCGCCGCGTCGACTCCGCACGCAACCCCGCTCGCGGACGCGTTCACGCTCACCGTGTACGAGCAGACCGGGTCGATCAACTCTTATGCGTTTCTGTCAACCGATCCGCTGCTTTACGAGAAGAGATCGGGTTATCCCGGTCCCCCCGGATGGGGCGGAAACGGGTACGATTTCGGAACGGGCGGGTGCGAGTACTACGACCTCTATTTCAGCGATTCCCTGGGGAACGTTTTGGCTCTCAGCCCCGGCGACGAGCTCCCGTCGCCCGCCTATCTCACGCTCATCTGCATGGATCTCAACTGCAACGACGGCTCGATCACCCCGGCGCCGACATGGGTGGGCGCCGGCAACAGCATCGACGCGGTGAAGATCGTCTATTCCGGCGCGACATGTTGGGCGAACGGCGTTCTGCAGGCGGTATACGGTCTCTGCGACGAGCCGTTCTCGGCGAAGACGTCGAACTTCGCGGACGAAGCGCTCGGCCCCCAGAACGGCGGCATCACGAAGATGGGATGCGGCCCCTCCACGCTCACGCTGCGTTTTTCGCCTCCCGCGCCCGCTCCGCCCGACACGATTCCTCCCATGCTTACCGGCGTCACCACGATATCCGCGAGCTCGATCGCGCTCATCTTCGACGAGAAGCTCGGCGCGGCCCCCGCCGCAATCCCGTCCAACTACGTCCTCTTCGAGACCGATCATCCCTCGAACACGATCGGAATCTCGTCGGCGACGCTCACGGGAGACGGCTCGCAGGTGCAGCTCGTCCTCTCCGCGAACCTCGTTTCGGGAAGAAGCTACACGATCTCCGTGAGCAATCTCGTCGACCTCAAGGGAAACGTTATCCCCCCCGGCACCTCGCTCGTCTTCGTATTCGTCGATGC
>JBFYZJ010000133.1:0-10249 GCA_041309565.1 Candidatus Krumholzibacteriota bacterium | reverse complement strand
ATCCCGGTATCGGAGCCCGCGCCGCCGAAGAGGGAAAAGCCCCGGTACCTCGCGATCCGCGCCTGGGGACTCGTCATCACGCTCATCGGCGTGGCAGTGATGATTTCGATCACCCTCGGACAGCAGGACGATCCGAGACACGGCATCTGGGGGCTCATACCGACGGGGCTCGGGATCGGTCTGCTGCTCGCCGCTTGGTTCGAAAAGAAGGATATGGAGAACAAATAGGATGCCGCGAACCCCGGACTCCCGGGGTTCGCCGCTACGGCGCAATGACGAATGGAAGGCCCCGCGGCCTTCCATTCTCTTTTAAGAATCGAGCCGCGTATGGGGGGGCATAGGCCAAAGGGATTGCTGGGTTCATGCATTCTTGCTGGACATTGCCGGCGATATGTGATAAAATAAACCATAATATGCGGTTATGCCGTTGATTTAAATTGCTTTGTCAGGCACGCTCGCCGCTCTCTGGCAATCTCCGAGGGCAGAATGGGGAAAGGGGATTCGAATGAAGAATGCTATCGTCTCTTTCGTGGCTTTCGGGCTGATGCTCCTGCTTTCGACCGGCGCCTTTGCGTTCACCGTGTCGCATCTCGCGACCGATGCCGAGCTGCTCGCGCTCATCTCGGACACGATCTTTGTCGCCGAGGGCAGGATCGGGGATCTCGGGGGTGTGGCGACATTCGAGCTCGATCTCGGCCAGAGCACGGCCGCGCCATACACGACCGCGCAGTATCCGTGGGTCAGCGGAACGGTCGAGCCGTTCACGCTCGCCTACGACAGCGGCACCGGCGTCGTTACGTTCTCCCTCGGGGGGAAGGTGCTCACCTACACGACGCCGTTCCCTATGTTCGGGGACATCTTCGTGCGGACGCGGGCGGTCGAAGCCGATCGGAGCGTCATCGTTCAGGATCTCGTTCTCGACGGCGTGAGCGTCGGCGACGTCTCGAGCGCCGTCGGGCCGGGGCTCGACATTCTCTGGATTTCGGGCGCCGCGCTTTCGGACGGATTCACGCTGACGGGCACGGCGACGCTCGCTTGGACGGGCACGCCCCCGACGCAGTCGAGGCTTGCATTTCAGATCAAGGTCGCCAAGCTCGCCGTGGTCGGCACGGAGGACGAATCCTGGGGAGGCATCAAGGCGCTCTACCGGTAGGAGCTGATGCCGGCATACGGGTATTTTCCTCGTCATATTTTCGCTCTCGCGCGCCCCGGAAAAATATCTCGCTTTCCGGGGCGCGGCCATGTTAGGATGCGCTTCGACGGGTCTGCACGGCGGCTCGATGCAATCCCCGTCGGGGAGTATTTTCCGGGGTGTTGATGAAGGGAGGACGACGATGAGGAAGATATTCCGTTTCTTTTTATTCCTCGCTCTTTTTTCGACGGCGGCGTTCCCGCGCGGTTCCGACTGCGCGGCGCAGGTCGTCATCAACGAGTTCGTTGCCGATCCCGCACGGGATTGGGACGGCGACGGCGCCCTGAGCTCGCGCGACGACGAGTGGGTGGAAATCGTCAATCTCGGCGCGGCGGCGGTCGATCTCGCGGGATACCTGCTCGCGGACGGAGAGGGAAGCCCCGTGTGGCGGTACGGCTTCTCGGGCACGCTCGCGGCCGGCGCCGTGCGAATCGTGTACGGGAGCGATTCGAGGGCCTGGGAGGAGGCGAACGGATTTCCCGTGTACGGGCTCAGCCTGAACAACGCGGGAGACCGGATCTCGCTCTACCGCATCGCGGGCGCCGATACCGCCGCCGTCGACGGTTTCACGTTCGTCGAGGCGGCCGCCCGCGACGACCGCTCGATCGGGAGGCGCGCCGGTGCGCCGGCGGTCTGGGTGGTCTTCGACGCCCATAATCCGTGCACGTCCGCCTGCGTGCCGGAGGGCACCGGATGCTATCCGACGCCCGGCTCGGCGAACCTGTGCACCACGGCGGCCGAATCCGCTTCCTGGGGATCGATCAAGTCGATCTACCGCTGAGAATCCGTGACGGCGTGAAGCGGGCCGCTTCGATTCGATGACCGGAAGCCGCCGTGCAGCCCGCATTTCCCGCTTTACGAACGCTTCGGTCGCGTGCTATTTTCCGGGCGAGGTTTGGCGGCCATGAAAGACGACAAGTATTCGAGCAAGCTGAACACCTGCTGGGAGTATCTCTCCTGCGAGAAGACCGATTGCCCCGCCCACGGGCAGGAGAACGCTCCGTGCTGGGAGATCACCGGCCACCGCTGCGGCGACCGCGTCTTTCCGCGTCTCGAGGAGAAGCTGATCCAGTGCTGCTTCAAGTGCCCCTTTTTCAAGCAGCTCAAGGAGCGTATGAAGGGGCGCCGATGGGTCGATATCACCCTGCTCGAGACCATGGAGGACGCGCTCGTGCGATCGTCCATGTACTCGAAAAAGGTGGAGGACCTCTACATGGAGGTCATCCGCCGGAGCAAACTCATGAATCTCCTCGGCGAGGTGAGCAAGATCATCTCCCACCTCGACAAGGAAGAAGACATCATCCTCGCCATTCTCACCGTCATCACGGCCAAGCAGGGGCTCGGATTCAACCGCGCCTTCGCGTTTCTCCGGGGTCAGGAATTCGACGTGCTTCGCGGAAAGTACGCGCTCGGGCCGTCCTCCGCCGAGGAGGCAGACAGCATCTGGCGGATATTGGAGAATGACGAGACGCTCTCCCTCGACAAGCTCGTGAGCAAGGGGCAGAAGCTCCATTACCTGCGCAGCAGCCCGCTGACGAAGGTCACGAGCCGGCTCTCGGTCGTCATCAACGATATCGAGGGAGTCATCATCAGGGGCATGCACGAGGTCCGCTTCGTGAAGAAGGGGGACCTCAAATCCGAGGCCGACCTCCGCGTGGCCGAAGCGCTCGGCCTCGAGGATTTCTGCATCTGTCCCATCGCGACCGTCGAGGACTCGATCGGGCTCCTCATCGTCGACAACATCTTCACCGGGAAGGCGATCACCGCGGAGGACGCCCACCTGCTCGAGATGATCGTGGCCCACGCGACGACGTCGCTCCGGGCGGCGCAGCTCAAGGAATCGCTCAAGAAGAACGTCGAGAGCCTCAAGGCGACCTACCGGAAGCTCAAGGCGTACGAGGAGCGGATCATGAAGGCAGAGCGGCTCGCCATTTCGGGGGAGCTGACCTCGTCGGTCATTCACGAGATCAAGAATCCGCTCGTCTCGATCGGCGGCTTCGCGCGGAACCTCTTTCATTCCTCGACGATTACGGGGCCGGACCGGGACAAGCTCGAGATCATCATGAACGAGGCGCTCCGGCTCGAACGCTACCTCGAGAGTCTCCAGACGAAGGTGAGCGAGATCAAGCTGGAGGAGGGAGACATCAACCAGGTCATCGAGGACAACTGCCAGCTGCTCCAGAGGGACTTCGAGGAGCGCAACATCTCGATTCTGAGGAGCCTCGCGCCCGACTTGCCGCGCAGCTGCTTCGACGTCGTGAAGATCCACGAGGTGTTCCTCAACATCATCCAGAACGCCGTCGAGGCGATCGGCGACAGCGGGATCATCAGGCTCGGCACCTGGCAGAACGGCGATACCATCTGTATTCAGATCTCGGACAACGGGAAAGGGATTCCGAACGAGCAGATCCACAAGATATTCACCCCCTTCTACACGACGAAGGAAGACGGCTCCGGCCTGGGGCTCGCATTCGCGCACCGGATCGTGAAGGATCACGGCGGCAATATCTCCGTGACGAGCGCCGACGGCAAAGGGGCGACGTTTCTCGTGACTCTCCCGCTCATCGGGCAGCCGAACGAGGCCCGGACTGAACAGGCGATTTCCTGATCGGGAGGGCTTTCCCTGCGGCATTGACAAATAAGCTCAATTAGTATAATCTCCAAAGTCTTATAACGTTGCGTGATATCGGGAAGGCGGGCTTGTTCCGCTCCGGAGGCGAGATCCGAATGGGCGTTTCTGAACGGGGCACAATTCAGCTCTATACCGGAAACGGAAAGGGCAAAACGACGGCGGCGCTCGGCGCGGCGCTCCGTGCGCTGGGGCACGGCAGGCGCGTCGCGATGATCCAGTTCATGAAGGGAAGACTCTACGGAGAGCTCGCCGCCGCCGCGAAGCTCGACGGATTCACGATCGAGCAGCACGGGCGGGACGAGTTCGTCGACGCGAAGAATCCCGATCCGATCGACCGGAAGCTCGCCGCCGAGGGCTGGCGGCGAGCCGGGGAGCTCGTGCGGGATACGGCGCTCGACATGCTCATCCTCGACGAGATCAACATCGCGGTCGCCTACGGGCTCGTCGATCTCGGCGAGGCGCTTTCCTTCATGCGGGCGAAGCCCGAGCGCCTCGAGCTCATTCTCACGGGACGCTACGCCCCGCAGGAGATGATGGATCTCGCCGACACGGTGACCGAGATGCGCGAGATACGCCATCACTACAGTCGAGGCGTGCCCGCGCGCAAGGGCGTCGAATACTGAGGGACGATGGGACGCGATTACGACATAGCCGGGCTCCTCGAGGATTTCGCGCGCGGATCGACCGCGGCCGCGGCGCGGCTCATCACGATCATCGAGGACGGGGGAGCCGCCGCCGAGACGGTCATGGACGGCATATTCCCCCGGACGAAGGGTTCCTACCGGGTGGGTTTCACCGGGCCCCCCGGCGCGGGCAAGAGCAGCCTCGTGTACAAGCTCTCGCGCCTCTATCGGGGCAGGGGAGAGAATCTCGGGATCATCGCCGTCGATCCGACGAGCCCGTTCAGCGGCGGGGCGCTCCTCGGCGACCGCATCCGCATGCAAAAGCTCGCCGACGATCCGGGCGTCTTCGTCAGGAGCCTCGC
Source organism: Candidatus Krumholzibacteriota bacterium (assembly GCA_041309565.1). GTDB lineage: Bacteria > Krumholzibacteriota > Krumholzibacteriia > Krumholzibacteriales > Krumholzibacteriaceae > SSS58A. The sequence goes on along the minus strand of JBFYZJ010000133.1, from coordinate 5,440 downwards.
GAGCCGGGGCAGCCTCGGCGGCATATCGAACTGCACCGACGAGGTCGCCGATCTGTTCGACGCGTTCGGCAAGAATCTCGTGTTCATCGAAACGGTCGGCGTCGGCCAGTCGGAGCTCGAGATCGCCGAGAAGGCGCACACCGTCGTCGTGATCCTCGTGCCCGAGTCGGGGGACGGCGTGCAGGCGATGAAGGCCGGGCTCATGGAAATCGGCGACGTCTTCGTCATGAACAAGTCCGATCACCCCGACGCGATCGGCGCGGCGCGCGTGCTCGAGGAGACGCTGCGGATCAAGGAAACGGCGGCGGGCGTCTGGACGCCGCCGGTCGTTCTCTCCAGCGCCCTCGAGGGGAGCGGGATCGACGAGATCGCGGATCGCATCGACGAGCACCGCCGCTACCTCGAGGGGCGGGGGCTGCTCGAGGCGAAGCGCCGGCGCGTGCTGCATTCGCGGGTCCGCGACGCGTTCATGGACCGGATGGAGAAGCGGATCTGGGACAATGCGAATATCAGGAGCATGATCGAATCGAAAATGGAGGACGTGTACGCGGGACGCGTTTCCCCCTCACGGCTCGTCCGCGAGCTCGAGGATCTGTTCGCGGGAACGATGCAGCTGTAGGCGCGTCCGCAGAGAGAGGTGCTGGCAGTGCCGACGAAAAAGAAAAAGGCATCGGGGCTCGATGAAGCGGCGGCGTGCTGGGAGCGCGCGTTCGCGGCGGAGCCGCTGCAGGACGTCGATTTCACGACGGTGTCGTCGGAGCCGGTGAACACGCTCTACACGGAGCGGGACGCCGCCGGCATGGATTACCTCCGCGATCTCGGCTTCCCCGGCGACTATCCGTTCACGCGGGGCGTCTATCCGACGATGTACCGGGGGCGCTTCTGGACGATGCGGCAGTTTTCCGGCTTCGGAACGCCGCGGGACACGAATCGCCGCTACCACTATCTCCTCGATCACGGCCAGACGGGGCTCAGCGTCGCCTTCGATATGCCCACGATCATGGGATACGACTCGGACCATCCGCGCGCCGAGGGGGAGGTCGGCCGGTGCGGGGTCGCGATCGATTCGCTCCGCGACATGGAAATCCTGTTCGACGGGATCGATCCCGCGAAGATCACGACCTCGATGACGATCAACGCGCCGGCATCCATTCTCCTCGCGTTCTACCTGTGCGCGGGGGAGAAGAAGGGCGCGCGGTTCGATCAAATGGGGGGCACGATACAGAACGACATTCTCAAGGAGTACATCGCTCAGAAGTCGTGGATCTTCCCGCCGGAGCCCTCGATGCGGCTCATCACGGACATTCTCGCGTTCTGCGCCGAACGCGTTCCCAAATGGAACACGATCAGCATCAGCGGCTACCATATCAGGGAGGCGGGCTCGACCGCCGTCCAGGAGCTCGCCTTCACGCTCGCCGACGGATTCGCCTACGTCGAGGCGGGCATCGCGGCGGGGCTCGACGTCGACGTCTTCGCCCCGCGGCTGTCCTTCTTCTTCAACGCGCACCTCGATTTCTTCGAGGAGATCGCCAAGTACCGCGCCGCCCGGCGCATCTGGGCGAAGCGGATGCGCGAAAAGTACGGCGCGAAGGATCCGCGATCATGGCTGTGCCGCTTCCACACGCAGACGGCCGGGTGCTCGCTGACCGCGCAGCAGCCGGAGAACAATATCGTGCGGACCGCGTTCCAGGCGCTCTCGGCCGTTCTCGGCGGCACGCAGTCGCTCCACACGAACTCGATGGACGAGACGCTCGCGCTTCCCTCGGAGAAGGCGGTCCGGATCGCGCTCCGCACGCAGCAGGTCATCGCGCACGAGACGGGAGTGATCAATACGATCGACCCGCTCGCGGGGAGCTACTTCATCGAGGCGAAGACGCGCGAGATGGAGGAGGCGGCGGAGGAGTATTTCCGCAGAGTCGACGAGCTCGGCGGCGTCGTCAAGGCGATCGAGGCGGGATTCTTCCAGCGGGAGATCGGACGCGCCGCGTACGAATACCAGAAAGCGGTCGAGCGGGAGCGGAAGATCGTCGTGGGCGTGAACCGGTACCAGCTCGAGGACGAGAAGATCGAGATTCCGCTCCTCAAGATCGATCCCGAGGTCGAGATCGAGCAGCGGAACGCCGTGCGCAAGGTCCGCACCGATCGCGACAACGACAAGGCGGCGCGGGAGCTCGCGCGGCTCGAGACGGCGGCGCGGGGACGCGATAACCTCATGCCCATCATTCTCGACTGCGCGCGGTGCTACTGCACCGAAGGGGAGATCATCGCCGCGCTCAAGGAAGTGTTCGGCGAATATCTCGAACCGCCCGTATTCTGAAACGCACGCGTAGGATGCTTCACAGGGGGTGCTGCAATGGCACGAAAGATCAGGGTGCTCATCGCGAAGCCGGGGCTCGACGGCCATGACCGGGGCGCCAAGGTCGTGGCGAACGCGCTCCGGGACGCCGGCATGGAATTGATCTACACAGGGCTCCATCAGACGCCCGAGATCATCGCGGAGTCCGCGATCCAGGAGGACGTCGACGTCGTCGGCATGAGCATTCTCTCGGGCGCGCACATGACCATGTTCCCGAGGGTGATGGATCTGCTCAAGCAGAAGGGCGCCGCGTACATCAAGATCATCGGGGGTGGGATCGTTCCCGAGGAGGACGTCGGCAAGCTCGAGGCGCTCGGGGTCGCCAAGGTGTTCGGCCCCGGAACGGATACGAGAAAGATCGTGGATTACATCGAGAAGAACTGCGCGCATACCGCGTGAGACGAACGGAAGGAGGAGCGATGTCCGAGGTTTATATCGCCGGTGCGGTCAGAACGCCTCTCGGCAAGTTTCTGGGTGGTCTGTCGTCCTTCCCCGCCGTGAGGCTGGGGGCCATGGTCGTCGCGGAATCCCTGAAGCGGGCGGGCGTTCCCGCCGACCAGGTCGAAGAGGTGATCATGGGAAACGTCATCCAGGCCGGGCTCGGGCAGAATCCGGCGCGGCAGGCGTCGATCTACGGCGGCGTGACCGAGACCGCGGGCGCGATGACGATCAACAAGGTCTGCGGCTCCGGGCTCAAGGCCGTGTCGCTCGCCACCCAGGCGATCAAGCTCGGGGACGCCGACATCATCGTCGCCGGGGGCATGGAGAACATGAGTGCCGCGCCGTACATTCTCCGGCAGGCGCGGACCGGCTACCGCCTCAACGACGGCGCGATCGTCGACACGATGGTGTTCGACGGGCTCTGGGACATCTACAACAACTTCCACATGGGCAACACGGCCGAGCTCGTCTCGGAGACGTACAAGGTTTCCCGCGAAGAGATGGACGAGTACGCGTACAACAGCCACCGCAAGGCGGTCGAGGCGCACGAGAAGGGCAGATTCAAGGAAGAGATGCTGCCGGTGGAGATTCCCCAGAAGAAGGGGGATCCGATTCGCATCGACCGCGACGAGGGGCCCCGGGCGGATTCGAGCGTCGAGGGCATGGCGAAGCTGAAGCCCGTGTTCAAGCAGGGGGGAACGATCACGGCCGCGAACGCCTCCCAGATATCGGACGGCGCCGCGGCGATGGTGCTCCTCTCCGAGAAGAAGCTCAAGGAGCTCAACGTGAAGCCGATTGCGCGCGTCACCGGCTACTCGACCGGCGGCATGAAGCCCGAGTGGGTCATGATGGCGCCGACGGTGGCCATCCCGAAGCTCCTCGCCAAGGTGGGGCTCAAGATCGACGATTTCGACGCGATCGAGCTCAACGAGGCGTTTGCCGTGCAGCCGTGCGCCGTCATGAAGGAGCTCAAGATGAATCCGGCGAAGGTGAACATCAACGGCGGCGCCGTGGCGCTCGGCCATCCGATCGGCTGCTCGGGCGCGCGCGTGCTCGTGACGCTGCTCCACGTGCTGAAGCAGAACAAGGGCAAGCGGGGGCTCGCCTCGCTCTGTCTCGGCGGCGGTAACGCCGTCGCGCTCTCGGTCGAGATGCTGTAAGGGAGGACGGATCATCATGGAAGTGAAGAATATCGCGGTCATCGGCGCGGGCACGATGGGAAACGGCATCGCGCAGGTGTTCGCCCAACACGGCTACCGGGTCGTCATGATCGATATCAAGGATTCGTTCGTCGAGCGGGGGATCGCCGCCATCGAAAAGAGCCTCGCGCGGCTCGTCAAGAAGGAAGCGATGACCGAGGCGGCGAAGGTCGAGGTGCTCGGGCGCGTCAAGGGCTCGACGAAGCTCACGGACGCCGCCGGCGCCGACCTCGTCGTCGAGGCGGTCCTCGAGGATTTCGCGATGAAGACGAAGGTGTTCAAGGAGCTCGACGCTCTCCTCGGGAAGGACGCGATCCTCTCGTCGAACACGTCGTCGATCTCGATCACCGCGCTCGCGGCGCAGACGTCGCGCCCCGACAGATTCATCGGTATGCATTTCATGAATCCCGTGCCGGTCATGAAGCTCGTCGAGATCATCAGGGGGCTCGCGACGAGCGACGCGACGACCGCGGCGATCGTCGAGCTGAGCAAACGGCTCGACAAGACGCCGGTCGAGGTCAACGACTACCCGGGATTCGTCTCGAACCGCGTGCTGCTTCCGATGATCAACGAGGCGGCGTACTGCCTCATGGAAGGGGTGGCCACGAGGGAAGCGATCGACGACGTGATGAAGCTCGGAATGAACCATCCGCTCGGGCCGCTCGCGCTGGCGGACCTGATCGGGCTCGACATCTGTCTCAACATTCTCAACGTGCTCTACTGCGGGCTCGGCGATCCGAAGTACCGCGCGTGCCCGCTGCTCAAGAAGATGGTTGACGCGGGATACCTCGGGCGAAAGACGGGCCGCGGATTCTACACGTACGAGAAATGACGGAGGCCGCTCGTGCTCGGATTCACGAGGAAACTGCACCGGCCGCCGGGGCTCCCCCCGGGCACCCTCGTTCACGTCGGCGAGAAGAAGGTCGAGCAGGTCCGGATCACCGTCATGGATTACGACGCCGACGGATTCCGGGAGAAGGTCGTCGGGAGCGTCGACGAGTGCTTCCCCTATCGCGACAAACCGACGACCACGTGGATCAACGTCGACGGCGTGCATGACGTCGACGTCGTCGAGAAGCTCGGCTCGTGCTACGGCATCCACCCGATCGCGCTCGAGGACGTCGTCAATACGGTGCAGCGGCCGAAGATGCTCGATTTCGACGAGTACGTGTTTCTCTCCCTCAAGATGCTCTACTTCGAGGAGCCGCGCGAGCGGGTGAAGGTCGAGCAGGTGAGCCTCATTCTCGGCCGGAACTTCGTCATCTCGTTCCAGGAGGACGTCGGCGACGTGTTCGATCCCGTGCGGGACCGCATCCGCAAGGGGACCGGCAAGATACGGCGATCCGGCGCGGATTATCTGGTCTACTCGCTCCTCGACGCCATCGTCGACGGCTACTTCGTCGTTTTCGAATGGCTCGGCGAGCGGATCGAGGAGATTCAGGAG
>JBFYZJ010000132.1:0-3888 GCA_041309565.1 Candidatus Krumholzibacteriota bacterium | reverse complement strand
GCGCGCTCAGCCTCGGATACGCGCTCGGCGGGCGGCTCGCCGATCGGGGGCCCCGGCTCGGCGCGTTCGCCGCGCTCATCGCCGGAGCCGGACTCTGGATCGCCGCGATTCCCTGGCTCCGGTACCCGCTTCTCGCCGTCGCGGAACCGATGGGGCTTCGGACCGCAGTGCTCTTCGCGTCCGTGGTTCTCTTTTTCGCGCCGCTCACGCTGCTGGGAATGACGACGCCGTACGCCGTGCGCATGAAAGCGGCGAGCGTCGAGACCGCCGGGCGGGCGGCGGGCGGGATCTACGCGCTCTCGACGATCGCGAGCCTCGCCGCCGCGCTTCTCACGGGCTTCGTCCTGATCCCGCTGGCCGGCGCGAGCCGGCTGGCCTTCCTGACCGGCGCCGCGCTCGTCGTCACCGCGCTCGCCGGACCCACGCGCTCGAAGGGGAAAGGCATACCCGCCATGATCGCGATCGCCGCCGTCGCCGCGGCCGCCGTTTTCGCGGCTCCCGGCGGGCGGCCGAATCCGGACGCGGGGCTCGTCGCGATCGCCGAGAGCCCCTACGCGGAGATCCGCGTCGTCGACGGAGACGGCACGCGCCTCATGCTCATCGACGGCATGGTGCACGCGGAAGTCGATACGACGACCTGGGATTCTCCCCCGTCATACATCGACGTGCTCGATTTGGCGGCGGATTTCTACGAATACCCCGGCACGGCGCTGCTCGTCGGGCTCGGCGGGGGCACGCTCGCGAAGCGGTTCATCGGGAAGGGCTGGAACGTCGACGTCGTCGAGATCGATCCGGAGGTGACGCGTGTCGCCGAGGGCTACTTCGGATTCCGGGCTTCCCATGCGCGGGTCTTTCACCGGGACGGCCGCGAGTTCATGATCGAGCATAAAGAGACGTACAATCTCATCATCCTCGACGCGTTCGGAAGCAGCTCGATCCCCTTCCATCTCGTCACGAGGGAGGCGTTCGCCCTGTGCAAGGCCCGCCTCGCGCCGGGGGGCGTGCTCGCGCTGAACGTCATCGCCGTCGGCTGGCGCGACGAGCTCGTGCGCGCGCTCGCCGCCACGCTGCGGGAGGAGTTCTCGAAGGTGCTCGTGCTCCCCATGGCGGAGCCGCCGGATCAGATCGGGAATCTGACGCTGCTCGCCTCGGACGGCGGCCTCGAGATCAGGCGGGAGCCGCCGGTGCCAGAGGACAGATTCTCTGCGGAATACAATAGGGCTCACGCCTGGGCCAACCGTTTCGAGATCAATCCGGCCGGCGAGCGTATTATCACCGACGACCGGAATCCGGTCGATCTCTGGGCCGAGCGGATCAATCTGGCGAATAGAAAGATGCTGCACGAGTATTTCGGATCGCCCGGGATCGGATGGTGAGGCGGGCGCCCCGGGGGCGCCCGTCCTCCGTCTCAAAGCGGCTTGATGACCCCCGAAACGACGATGTCGACCGGGTGCCCCTCCAGCGTCTTCGGAATCTTCCCCCGCAGCTCGCGCGTCCCCTCGACGACCAGCACCTGGATGCAGGGAGTGCCGTCCTTGAGCTCGCCGATCGCGACGCCGACGACGCCGGGGATCGCCATCAGAGAGTCGACATGCGCTTCCATGACCGCAACTATATCGCGTGCAGGGGGGGACGATCCACCCCCACTCCCCGTCCGGCACCCGATCAGGAGCGAAGACAGCGCGAACAGGGTCAGCCTGCACGCCGCGGCGAACGATCCCCCGAACAACCTCATCACTCGCTCCCTCCTCGAGCGTCCGGCGGCCTCAACGCTCAGATTCCCACCATCGTCGCGCCGAAGAAGGACAGAACATGCCCGATCGGATTCGCGACGGCTAACGTGGTGCTGCCGGCGAACAGAAGGCCGACGGCCCTCGGATTGGTCGCCACATCCTCGACCAGAAGCGATCCGGAATCGCCGCCGGAAAGGAACCTGGCCTTGCTGTTCGTAACGAGTATCTGCCCGGTGAAGGTCTTCGTGAACGCGGCGGTCCCCGCGCATTCGTTCTCGTACGAGATGCTGATGGTGGCGTTCACGGCGCTGACCTTGCTCCGGGTGAGACCGGTCGTGCGACCGCTCTTCTTGACCAGCATGCCGACATACGCTTCGACCGTCGAGGACGAGAGAACGCCGATCTCGAGGATCGCTCCGTCTTCCCTGACCATGCCGGGGATGATCGCCGCGCTCGAGCAGTCGACGTTGTTGTCCGGCAGGCTGCTCGTCACGATGAGCGTCGCCACGTTCTGAGCCAGCGCGGCGTTGCAGCCCACGTCGATCAGGCCGGGCTGGATGATGTAATCGCCGGTCGCAGCGATGCGGCTGTTCCCGCCGAGAATGATGTCGGCCTCGAACACGTGATAGTTGCTGATGATGCGCTTCTCGCTCCCGACCTGAATGAGCGCCCCGAGCGTCCCGGCGCAGCAGTAGCCGTTCGCGAGGTCATAGCGCCAACCGCCCGACGTGCCGAGCAGGATGGGCGGAGTCTGAATCGCCGTATGGCTCACGCCGCTCGGCACCTTGCCCATAGCGACGACGCGGTCGGTCAGGACGACCACCGTGTTGACCTCATCGAGCTTCGTCGGAACGCCGAGAGCGGCCTTCTCGTTGAGCACGAGCACCATGATCGCCGGCTTGCCGTCGTCGCCGATCGTGGTTGCGGTGCCGATCACGTCGGGATCGGCCATGAGCTTCGCCGTGTGCCGGTCCTGAATCGTCATCGCTCTCTGGAACGACGGATTCGACGCGTTCATCAGCAGATCCGTCTGTCCGCTCGGGGGTGCCGCCGGCGTTTCGTTCTTCGAGCAGCCGGCGAAGCCCCCAAGGGCCAGAACCATAATAATGAGGAGAACCAGCAGGGACCTCGAGGAGCGCTTCATAAGGACCTCCTGCGGTGAAGGGAAACGGTGGATTGATGATGAATCATTGTACTACATCGGATCGAGGCGGTCGCCATGAAATATCTCCCGCCGCTACCCATAAAAAGGCCCGCCCCCGGATCGATTTCCGGGGGCGGGCATCGTAATCGGATCGAGGCGTTGACCGCCTTGATCGCTCAGATCCCCACCATCGTGGCGCCGAAGAAGGACAGTACCTGTCCGATCGGGTTCGCAATGGCGAGCGAGGTGCTGCCGGCGAACAGAAGCCCGACAGCCCGAGGATTCGTCGTGATATCCTCGACCATGAGCGAGCCGGAGTCGCCGCCCGCGAGGAACGAGCTTCTCTTCTGGTAAACCAGGATCTGCCCCGTGAACGTCTTGGTGAACGCATCGCCGCCCGCGCATTCGTTCTCGTACGCGATGCTCACGGTGCCGTTCAAGCCGCTCACATAGCTCCGGGTCAGACCGGTCGTGCGGCCGCTCTTCTTCACGAGCTGGCCCACGGACGCGGCGACCGTCGAGGAGGAGAGCACGCCGATCTCGAGAATCGCGCCGTCATCCCGCACCATGCCGGTGATGATGTTAGCGCTCGAGCAGTCGACGTTGTTGTTCGGCAGGCTGCTCGTCTTGACGAGCGTCGCAACGTCCTGGGCGCTCGTAGCGACGCACCCGACGTCGATCAGGCCGGGCTGAATGATGGGATCGCCCGTCGTGGCCACGCGGCTGTTGCCCCCCGCCACGATATCCGCCTCGAACACGTGATAGTTGCTGAGGATCCGCTTCTGGCCGCCGACCTGTATCAGCGAACCAAGCGTCCCGGCGCAGCAGTAGCCGTTCGCGAGATCATAGCGCCAGCCGCCCGAGGTGCCGAGCTGGATCGGCGGGGTCTGCTTCGCCGTGTGGCTCGTGCCGCTCGGCGGCTTGCCCATCGCCACGATGCGGTCGGTCAGGACGACCACCGTGTTGACCTCATCGAGCTTCGTCGGAACGCCGAGAGCGGCCTTCTCGTTG
>JBFYZJ010000131.1:0-4248 GCA_041309565.1 Candidatus Krumholzibacteriota bacterium | reverse complement strand
CCTCCGGAATAATCCCTTTCGCCCCGCCGCGTTTTTTGCTATAATGCCCCCGTCTGTTTCAATGGGGTGGATCGATTGGGGGGTTGGAAATTTCGTGAATCGGGCGTCTATATCGACGCCTCGAACAGGGCGAAAAAGAAGATCGCCGCCCTCGCGCGCGGGACGTGGGGGAAGGAAGTGCTCTCCGAGATCGGGAACTTCGGCGGCCTCTACGAGATGCCGCGCGGGTTCGAGAGCCCCGTGCTCGTCTCGAGCGTGGACGGCGTCGGGACGAAGCTCAAGGTGGCTTTCCTCGCGGGGAAGCACGACACGGTCGGCGAGGATCTCGTGAACCACTGCGTGGACGACATCCTCGTGCAGGGCGCCGAGCCGCTCTTCTTCCTCGACTATATCGCGAGCGGCGTCGTCGATCCGGAGGTCGTGGCCGCGGTCGTCAAGGGGATCGCGAAGGGGTGCGCGGACAACGGCTGCGCCCTCATCGGCGGCGAGACCGCCGAGATGCCGGGCTTCTACGGCGGGGGAGAGTACGACCTCGCCGGCTGCATTGTCGGCGTCGTCGACCGCGCGCGCGTCATCGACGGGCGCTCGATCGCACCGGGGGACTCGATCTGGGCCTTCCCGTCGAGCGGGCTGCACACGAACGGCTATTCGCTCGCCCGGAAGATCGTTTTCGAGACGGCGAAGCTCTCGATCGACGACGAGATCCCCGGCACGGGCGCGAGCGTCCGCGAGGCGCTCCTCGCCGTGCACCGGAGCTACCTCCCCGAGATCCGCGATCTGCGCTCGCGCGTCGAGATCAAGGGGCTCGCCCACATCACCGGGGGCGGCCTTCTCGAGAATATTCCCCGCATCCTGCCCGCCGGCGTCGCGGTCGAGATCGACTCCTCGAAGTGGGAGGTGCCGCCGCTCTTCAGGTTCCTCGAAAAGCGCGGCGATGTCGAACGCGCGGAGATGCACCGTGTCTTCAACATGGGGATCGGCATGATCGTCATCGTCCCCGCCGGATCGGACCAGACGGTCGCGAGCGGCTCCTATCGCTGGAATCCGTTCCCCGTGGGCCGCGTGGTCAAAGGCCACAGGGAGGTTCACATCATATGAACGGAAAGCTCTCACCCGCGCTTGCCGAAGCGATCCTCGAGACGCTGCCGCTCGAGATGACCCTGATCGACGAGAACGACCGCATCGTCTGGTGGAACACGAGGCGGCCGCGCGTGTTCGCGCGTTCGGACGATATTCTCGGGACGGACGTGCGTGCCTGCCACAACGCCGAGAGCAACCGGATGATCGACCGCCTGCTCCGCGAGATGAAGGCGGGGGAGCGCGAGACCGCGCGGTTCTGGTACAATCGGATCAAGGAAGGGCTCCTGCAGAAACTCGTCGTCGATTACATCGCGATCCGCGACGCGGAGGGACGCTACCTCGGATGCATCGAGACGCTGCAGGACGTGGCGCCGTTTCGCTTTATCGAAGGGGAGAGGAGAACGCTCGATGGCTAGCATTCTGCCCAATCAGGCGATCAAACTCGCGGCGAGCGTCGTGCTCTGCCTGCTTGCCGGATTCATCGGATCGTTCGCCACGACGCCGAAGATCCAGGGCTGGTACGCGGGGCTCGTGAGGCCCTCGTTCGCGCCGCCGAACTGGCTCTTCGGGCCCGCGTGGACGACTCTCTACGTGCTGATGGGCATCGCGCTCTATCTCGTCTGGCGCAAGGGGCTGGCCGCGAAAGGGGTCAAAGTCGCGATCGCCTTCTTCCTCGTCCAGCTCGTCGTCAACGCGCTGTGGTCGTTCGCGTTCTTCGGCGCCGAGTCGCCGCTCGCCGGCCTCGTCGTCATCGTGCTGCTCTGGATCCTGATCGTCGCCACGATCGCAGTCTTCGCGCCCGTTTCCCGCACGGCCGCGCTGCTCCTCGTTCCGTACATCGCATGGGTCAGCTTCGCGACCGTCCTGAACGCGGCGATTTACGCCCTGAACCGCTAGGAACCATCGATCGGAGGGGTTCCATGAACGTTCCAGCGCGACCCACGGTCGTCGTGAGCAAATGCCTCGGCTTCGCGGCTTGCCGCTACAACGGCCTCAGCATTTCTTCGGACGTCGTGAAGGCCCTCGAGCCGCACGTCGAGTTCGTCCCCGTCTGTCCCGAGGTCGAGATCGGGCTCGGCATACCGCGCGAGCCGATCCGTGTCGCCTCGACCGCGGGGGGGCTCAAGCTGCTCCAGCCCACGACGGGCGCCGACGTGACGGACCGGATGACGGGCTTCGCCGCGTCGTTCCTCGATTCGCTTCCTCCCGTGGACGGTTTCCTTCTCAAGAGCCGCTCGCCGTCGTGCGGGGTCCGGGACGTGAAGGTGTTCCGCGGCGTCGAAAAGGAGGCGGCGATCGGGAAAGGCTCCGGGTTCTTCGGATCGGCGGTCGTCGAGCGGTTCCCCGGCCATCCGGTCGAGGACGAGGGGCGCCTGCTGAACTTCCGTATCAGGGAGCATTTCCTCACGAGCCTCTGGGCCCTCGCGCGGTTCCGCGCGGCCCGCGCGCGGCTCGCGATGCGCGACCTCGTCGACTATCAGGCGCGCAACAAGCTGCTGCTCATGTCGTACAGCCAGAAGGAGATGCGGATCCTCGGAAAGCTCGTCGCGAATCCCGAGAAGAAGGCGCCCGCCGCGGTCTTCGACGAATACGAGGCGCACCTGCGCGCCGCGTTCGCGAAGCCGCCGAAGTACGTTTCCAACATCAACGTCCTCATGCACGCGCAGGGCTATTTCAAGGAAGGGCTCGCGGGCGCCGAGAAATCGCACTTCAACGCGACGCTCGAGAAGTACCGCGCGGGGAAGATTCCCCTGAGCGCGGCCGTCGCGATCGTCAACTCGTGGCTCGCGCGCTTCGGGAGCGATTACCTGAAGCAGCAGACCTACTTCGAGCCGTATCCGGAGGAGCTCGTCGAGATCACCGATTCGGGGAAGGGCAGGGACCTCTGAGATGAGCAGGCGCGTCATCGTGACGGGGGGAACGGGATTCATCGGAAGGGCGCTGTGCGCGGCCCTCATCGAGCGGGGGTACGAGACGATCGTGCTCTCGCGCGACGCGGCGAAGGTGTCGCGATCGTTCGGGGGCAAGGCGATCGGGGCTCCGTGGGGGGGCGCTTCGCCGGATCCGTGGGCTTACTACGCCGACGGCGCTCACGCGATCGTCAACCTCGCGGGGGACAACATCGCGCAGGGACGGTGGACCGCGGACAAGAAGAAACGGATTCTCGACAGCAGGCTCGAGGCAGGCGCCGCGGTGACCGAAGCGGTCACGCACGTCTCACACAAACCGGCCGTCGTCGTTCAGGCGTCGGCGATCGGATACTACGGGAGCCGCGGCGAGGAGCTCCTCGACGAGACGAGCGCGAAGGGAACGGGATTTCTCGCGGACGTGTGCGAGGCGTGGGAGCGATCGACGATCGCCGTCGAATCGCTCGGCGTGAGGCGCGCCGTCATCAGGACGGCCCCCGTTCTCGGCGCGCGCGGAGGATTTCTCGACCGCATCGTCCCGCTTTTCGAGAAGAACCTCGGCGCGTACCTGGGGAGCGGGAAGCAGTGGACCTCGTGGATCCATCTCCGCGACGAGGTCGGCGCGATTCTCCATCTCATCGAGCGCGACGAGCTGCGCGGCGTCTTCAATCTCTCGTCGCCGGCGCCCGTGAGAAACCGCGAATTCTACCGGACGCTCGGGCGGGTGCTCGGGAAGCCGGTTCCGTTCGGCGTCCCGGGCTTCGTTCTGCGCGCGGCGCTCGGCGAGGTCGCACGCGAGCTCATTCTCCCCGGGCAACGCGTCGTGCCGGGCAGGCTTCTCGGCGCGGGGTACGCCTTTTCCTATCCGAGTCTGGAGCCCGCGTTCCGGGAGTTTCTCCGGCCATGACGCGCGAGATCATCCAGCCCGAGAGAATCAAGCCCCTCAACGGCCGGCCGGCCGGGCGCGGCAGGTATGTCCTCTACTGGATGCAGGCGGCGCAGCGCGCCGAATGCAACCACGCCCTCGAATACGCGATCGAGCGGGCGAACGGGCTCGCGCTCCCCGTGGTCGTTTTCTTCGGGCTCACCGCGAAGTATCCCGAGGCGAACGAGCGGCACTACCGCTTCATGCTCGACGGGCTCTCCGAGACGCGCGGGGCCCTCGAGAGGCGGGGGATCAAGCTCGTCATCCGCGCCGTGCCGTCCCCCGACGCCGGGGCGGTCGAGCTCGCTACGGGCGCCGCGCTCGCCGTCGTCGACC
>JBFYZJ010000130.1:0-5413 GCA_041309565.1 Candidatus Krumholzibacteriota bacterium | reverse complement strand
GTAGAATTCGACCGCGCGGCCCACCGCGCCGAGGAGCGCGGACGGGGAATATTCGCTGAAAACGAAACCGTTCCCCGACTCCCCCGTTCCGTCGATCTCGGAAATCGTGTCGAGCAACCCTCCGGTTCCGCGCACGATCGGGATCGTGCCGTACCGGAGACTGTACATCTGGTTGAGGCCGCACGGCTCGTACCGCGACGGCATGAGAAAGAAATCGCTCCCCCCCTCGATGAGATGCGCGAGGCGGTCGTTGAACTCGAGCTTGAGCCCGAACTGCTTCGGATATTTCTTCGCGAAGCTCCAGTAGAGCTCGTGATACTTCTCCTGCCCCGTCCCGAGGACGACCAAGTTGACGCCGAGCGCCATGAGGCGATCGAACCCTTCCGCGAGAATATCGAATCCCTTCTGGTCGACGAGCCGCGAGATCATGCCGATCACGGGACCCGCTCCCGCCTGCGGCAGGGAGAACGCATTGAGCAGCTCCGCGCGATTCTGCCCCTTGCCGGCGAGCGCCGACGTCGTGAAACGGTACGGGAGCAGCGCGTCGGTCGCCGGATCCCAGACGTCCATGTCGATGCCGTTCAGGATTCCGACGAGATCCGCCTTCCGCGAGCGGAGCACCCCCTCGAGCCCACACCCGTACTCCTCGGTGCCCGTGATCTCCTCGGCGTACGTTCTGCTCACCGTGCTGATGAGGTCGGAATACGAGATCGCGACCTTCATCAGGTTCACCCGGCCCCAGAACTCGAAGGGGCTCATCGGCGAGAACAGCGAGGATTTGAAGCCTGCCTTCTGCAGAAACTCCGGCTCGAACACCCCCTGGTACGCGAGATTGTGGATGCTGAACACGGTCGCGGCCCCGGCAAAATGAGGGTCGTTCCCGCCGTCGATCTTCAGGTAGGCGGGAATGAGACCCGAATGGAAATCGTTGCAGTGGATGATATCGGGATGCAGATCAAGCGCCTTCACGGCGGCCAGCACCGCCCGGTTGAAGAATATCGTCCGTTCATCCTCGTCGGGAAAGGCCTTGCCCGTCTCGGGGACCGTGTAGAGCCCTTTCCGCGCGTAAAACCGGTCGCTGTCGATGAAATACACCCGCACGCCCGTGCGCGGCTTCAGGCACGAATAGATACGGAACCGCTCGGGATTCCCCGCGATACGCACCTCGAGCGTCGGGAGCCCCGCCTCCGGCTTGATGGCGAACGCGGCGCGATCGATCGCCGAATAGAGCGGCGTGAACACGCTCGCGGTCACGCCGAGCTTCTCGAGCTCGTCCGGAAGCGCGCCCATGACGTCGGCGAGACCGCCGACCTTCGAGAACGGAACGATCTCGGTCGTCGCGAGAACAAGATTCAAATCTCTCTTCGCCATCTCACCGATCCTTTGCTACGTGGTTTTGTGATCCGTTTTCCCCGAATGGTTGCGAAGCGCTTCGGCCGCGTCCTCGGGAGGGGTCGGGTTGATATAGAATCCGCTCCCCCACTCGAATCCCGCGACGCGGGTGAGCTTCGGCATGATCTCGAGATGCCAGTGATAGTACTCCATATCGGGCGTCTTGCACGGCGCCGTATGGATAATGAAGTTGAACGGAGGGACGTCGAGCACCTCGTCGATCCGCTTGAGCACGAGCTTCATCATGTCGGCGAGCTGCGGGAACCACTCGGAGCTCGTCTTCTCGAACGCCGATACGTGCTTGATCGGGAGAATCCACGTTTCGAAGGGAAAGCGCGCCGCGTACGGGGCGATCGCGATGAAGAAATCGTTGATGAAGATGATCCGCTTCTTCGCCTCGATCTCCTGCTTGATGATGTCGCAGAATATGCAGCGCTCCTTGAGCTTGTGGTGGAACTGGGCGCCGTCGAGCTCCTCCATCGCGCGTTTCGGGATGATCGGCGTCGCGATGAGCTGGATGTGCGAATGCTCGAGCGATGCCCCCGCCTCCTCCCCCCGATTCTTGAACACGAGGATGTACTTGAAGCGCGGATCCTTGTTGAGATCGATGCACCGGTCGCGGATCGCCCAGAAGATGCTCTCGACGTGCTCGTTCGAGAGATCGCACAGCTGCGTGAGATGTCCCGGCGATTCGATGAGCACCTCGTGCGCGCCGACGCCTCGCATCGTGTCGTAGATGCCCTCGGCGCGCTTGTCGAGATCCCCCTCGATCTGGAGCGCGGGAAACTTGTTCGGCACGACCCGCACCTTCCACCCCCGCGAGTTGGGAGCGGATTGCGGATTCCGGTACGCGAGCACCTCGGGAGGGGTCTTGTCCTCGTTCCCGTCGCAAAACGGGCAGAATCCGCCGACGGCGGGACGCTTTTCCATCTTGTACTCGATCGGTCGCTTACCACGCTCCGTCGAGATGATCACCCATCTCCCCGTGATGACGTCTTTGCGCAACTCCGGCATCTCGCGCTCGGCTCCTTTCCCCCCAGCGATGCGGCGCTATCGGCGAATGGTGGTTCTCACGATCCAGCAGCCCGGATACGCTCCCGCGAGCTTCGATCTGGCCTGCGCGGCGTCCTTGCGCTCGGCGAAATCCCCCGCGCGCACCTTGTAGAGGCTTTCCTCATATTCAACATAAGCGGTCATCCCCGTCTCCGCGACGATTCGTTCCTTGACCTTCTCGGCCGCGGCGCGCTCCCCCGACGCGAACACCTGTATCCGGTAGCCCACATCGTAGAGCTGCTTCGGAGACTGCTCCGCGACGATATCCTGAACGCTGACGCTGTCCGCCTCGACCGGGTCGAGGCGTTCGACGAGTTCGGCCTGACGCGGAGGCGTTTTCTCGGGCATCTCGTCCTCGACATCGTACGCCGCGCCCGCGGGGGCGGACGTGTCGCGAGCCGTCGCTGCCGTTTCAGAGGCGCGCGCATCCTCCGCCGGTTCCCGACCGCCCGCTCCACCCGTCGTGCCGACCGGGGCGCACCCCACGGCGACGAACATGAAGACAACGGCGCCCGCCGTTCCGGCTGCGCCGCACCACGATGCTCGAAACCCTGCCATATCGACCCCTCCCGCTCTGCACGCGGCGTGCCCGATTCCGCTTTAAGTAACAAGAAAATACGTGGGGTGTCAATAAAAATGCCGATTGCGGAGAACAGCCGGGAGGCGGATCACCGGACATCCTCGCGGGCTCTCGACAATCGCCGGTAGAGCGCTTCCACTTCGTCGGTTACGCGATCCCAGGTGTATCGCGACGCGACCCGTTCCCGCGCGGCCGCTCCCAGGCGCAGCCGCTCCGGCTCTTCCATCGCGAGCATCCGCGCGAGCGCCCGAGAGAGATCCGCCGCGTTTTCGCGCAGAAAGGTCTCGGCGATCCCGCCGGACACCTCGAGGTTTTCCGGAATGTCGCTCACGAGCACCGGGCGGGAGAAACTCATCGCCTCGATGAGCGATATCGGAAGCCCCTCGACCGTCGACGGGAGAACGTAAAACGCGCAATGCGCGTAGAGCTCGTCGAGGAGCGTTCCCGATACGTATCCGGGGAAAACGACGCGCGGATCGGCCATCTCCCGCAACCGTCGCTCGTAGCGCTCCTCGAAACGGGCGTCCCCCGCGATGACGAGCCGGCAATCGGTCGGCACGCTCCTGAACGCCTCGAGCAGCGTATGGAATCCCCGCTCCACGATGAACCGGCCGACGGCGAGGATGTACCGGCCGCTCTCGAGCCCGAGTGCGGCGGCTTCTCTGAACGGCGGCGCGCCCCGGAGATCGGCCCCGTTCGGAATGTAGACGACGGGACAGCCGTACCGCGCCTCGAGCTCCGCCGCCATGATCCTCGACACGGCGATCGCCGCGTGCGTGCCCCGGACCGCGGTCCGCTCCCCGAGACGCAGGAGCGATCGCGCCGCGGGGCTCCATTTCGACTGGCGATAATCGCCGGCGTGAATCGTCGCCACGGTCGTCACGCCGCGCGCGGCGGTGATCCAGCTGAAGAGCGACGGACCGACTCCATGGAAATGGACGATATCGTAGCGGCCGAAGAAGGCGCTCAGCGCGGCGGCCAGCGAGTTCGAAGCCGTTTCGAGGTTCTTCGTCGGGATCGAGGGCAGGATGCGGATGCGCATCCCGCGATGCTCCCGGCCGGCGCTGAACGGACGCCTCCCGAAGACGGTAACCTCGTGCCCCCGCGCCGCGAGACGCGATCCGATCTCGGCGACGTGCCGCTCGATCCCGCCGTATACGAACGGCAATCCCCGCGATCCGATCATCGCGATGCGGAGACCTTTCTCGCTCCTCGTCCCGCTGGACGAACGGCCCGTCGCATCCGGCGCCGAGTTCATCATCGCACCTTTTTCCCCGCCGCGATCCTCCCCCAGTTGGCGAGGATCCAGGTTGCGGCTTTCTCGGGACGACGCCGCATGGCGGTTCGCGCCGTGCAGATCATCCAGCACGGCTGCCGGCAGAGATCGACGCGCGAGCGCGCGCCGTCCGCCCCCGCTCCCCGCCACATCTCCTCGAACGACCGCTCCCGGATCGTTCCCATCGGGATGTTGAGCGTGAGGCATGGATAGACGAATCCGGCGGGATCCATGAAGAAGGAATCGCGCCCCGCGCGGCAGGGGAGCATGCGCGAGCGCGAGACGTTGTACGCCACCACGCCCGCGTAGAAATATGCCCGGAGCCACCGCTTCGGACTGAAGCTCAGGAGCTCCTTCCGCATCACGTACGAGAGCTCGTCTCCGAGATCGAGCGGATCGACGGTCTGGTTCTCGTCGGTCGAGAAATAGAAATCCGAGTTCTGCGCGACCGACGTCGTGAACTGGAACCCGAACTGCCGCGAGAGATCGTATACCGCTCCGAGGTGCTTCACGTTGGCGCGTTGTGCGGTGAAGGCGACACGGACATTCCGGTATCCGATCGTGCGGAGCTGCTTCAGCGTCTCGACCACCTTGTCGAATCCGCCGGGGATACCCCGTATCTCGTCGTGCTTCTCGCCGATTCCGTCGAGCGACACGGCGATGCCCACGTTCCGCCCGATCGCGAGGAGCCCCGGCGCCGCGTGCGCGATCCGGCGCCGCTCGAAGCCGTTGGTCGAGATCACGATGCGCGGATGATCGCAGTGGGCGTCGAGGACACGAACGATCTCGACGAGATCGTCGCGCAGGAACGGCTCTCCCCCCGTGATGTTGATGTCCCGCAGCGTGCGGGGCAGCCTGCGGAACTCGTCCGGCGGGAGCTCATCCCCCGGCGGCAGCTGCCAGATGTTGCACATATTGCACCGCGAATCGCACCGGTACGTGACCGCGACGACCGCATCCACCGGCGTTTGCATACGAATCCTCTCATCCTATGGTTCGAGCGCCTCGTTGAACATCTTCGCGTACCCCCGCACCATCGCGTCCACCGTGAAATCCCTGACCACCCGCTCTCGCCCGCGCTCCCCCATCCGCGTTCTCTCGTCGGAAGAGTC
>JBFYZJ010000129.1:0-3849 GCA_041309565.1 Candidatus Krumholzibacteriota bacterium | reverse complement strand
CCTCCTCGCCGTTTTCACCGGGCTGACGGCCTATTTTCTCTATCGGATCTGCCGGAGATACGTCGGGTGGGGGGCATCCCTCGCCGCCGCGCTCATCTGGGCGTTCTCGCCGATCGTGACGAAGCAGACCGCAAACGGTCTCGAGACGGCGCTCGCCTCGTTCATGATCGCCGTTTCGATTTTCTACTATCTCGACCGGGTCCGAACGCACGAGAATCCCCCCGCCGGGCGCTTCGCCGTTCTCGGCATCCTGCTCGGCATCACCATTCTCGCGCGGATCGACGGCGTGTTTCTCGTCCTCGCAATGCTGCTCGATTACCTCGTGCGCATGCGGCGCACGAGGATTCCGTCGCGGCGTCTCGCGCCCCTCTCCCTGGTTCCGCTCGGCATCGCCGCGTTGTACGGTCCCTGGCTCGTGCTCAATGTCGTCGTCTGCGGAAGCCCCCTGCAGGACAGCGGCAGCGCCACGCGGTTTCTTTCGCTCGCGTACGCCGGGTACTTCGGCTACGGCTCGGGAGATATGGGGGGAACGGGTCCCGATCTTCCCTTCATCCGGGCCCACGTGATGCACGCGGTCTCGACGATGAAAGTCATTCCGCCCATCCACCTGGTCTTCCGGCTGTTCGACAGGATCGGATCGATGCTCGGTTTCCCGGGAGGTTTCCATACCGCGGGCAACGCGTTCGGATTCCTCGCGCTTTTCGGCGTTTGCGCCGCCGCGCTCTCCTGGCGGAGGGATGAAAGCAAGAAGAACCGCGGGGAGCTGCATTTTCTCGTTCTTTTCGCGGCGGCCCTCGTCGCGTCGTACGCGACGTACGTGTTCGGTATGTTCTTCTTTCTGCGCTATTTCTATCCCGTTTATCTGATCGCCTGCGTCTATCTCGCGTTTTTACTGCAGGATATTCATGATTGGTACGCGAGCCGGTCGTCGGCGGTGAGGCGTGCAATGATCGCGGCCGCTGCGGGATACGCCGTGCTGTTCGCTTTCTTCTCGTTTTCCCAGGCCTTCCGGTCGCGGCCGATTTATCCATTTTACGATATCGCACGGTGGGTGGACCGGAATACGGAGCAGGGAGAGCGGATCGGGGTGTTCCAGTGCGGCATGATCGGCTACCTCTCGGACCGGGAGATCATCAACCTCGACGGAAAGGTGAACCGCGAGGCGCTCGTGGCGATGAAAAACGGAACGATCGATCGCTACCTGTGCGATGAGGGAATCGACGTCGTCATCGATCACGTCGACATTCTCAAGATCTTCTTCGAAGACATGGGGGGCGGGGCGATCGGCTCCTGCACGGATATCATATGCGGCGCGGCTGAAAACCCATGCGGTTGGGTGGCGTACCGTCGCCCGGTGACGGAGGCGCAATCTTCGATGGGTCCGGCGCGATCGCACGGAGCCGCGAGCGGCCTTTAGCACCCCCCGGAGCCGCGCGAGCGATCGATGGTGCCGGAGGAGGGAATCGAACCCTCATGAGCTTGCGCTCGGGGGATTTTGAGTCCCCTGCGTCTACCAATTCCACCACTCCGGCACACACGCGGAACTTCCTTCGAAATTAGAAGATATCGCCTTTGCCCAGAGCCGTCAATATGGGAATCGGGCGAACTTTCGGCTTGACTTGGAGCGCGTTTTGCATGATAACTTATATCCGCATGGGGTTGTAGCTCAACTGGGAGAGCACTTGACTGGCAGTCAAGAGGTCACGGGTTCGAGCCCCGTCAACTCCACCATTTTTTTATGTATTCATTCATTTCACGGAGGGTGCCGGAGTGCCGTCGGCCCGGCGCCCCCGAACCGGGACCGGCCCGGCTGCCATGGCTTCTCATCATACCCTGCCCCGCATTCTCTGCGTGTTCGAGGACGAGCGCTTCCCCACGTTCTTTCCGCTCTCTCTCGGGCGCCCCGTGTTCGATATCGGCATCGGCACCCAAAGCTTCCGCGCCCGGCTCGTCGACGAGCTGAATCCGGAAGCGCTCGTGCTCCTCTGCCGCCCGTATCTGGCCGGCGTTCTCCGGGAGGAGGAGCGGGAAGGGGGCCGGGGGGCGCTCGTGAACGAGCTTCCCGAGGGGGAGATCCTCTTCTTGAACGGAAGGCTGCTGGCGTACGACGACGAGCTGCGGGACCTGCGCGCCGCGCTGAAGAGCGGCAGCGTGCTGCACAAGCAGGGCACCGTCGTGGCGGCCTCGCTGTCCGGCGATCGCGCCGCGTCTCTCGCCTCCTACATCGGCGGATTCATCTCCGATGAAAGCGTCGAACGGGTCATCCGGGAGATCAAGCGCGCCGCCGCCCCGGAAGGAAAGAAAACGCGCGAGAGCCGTGAGGAGGCGCTCGATGCGTCGAGGGGCAAATCGCTCGGGGTGTGGGCGCAGGAGCACGGGGTGAAGCTGGAGGAGACCGGCGTGCGGCTGCTCACGCACTACTGGCAGCTGATCGAAGAGAACCGGAACTGCATCGTCGACGATTTCAAGAAGAACCCGCTCCGCGGCACCGCCCCCGAGACGGAGCTCTTCAAGGGCGTGGAGCTTATCAACGAAAACGACATCGTGATCGGTTCCGGCGTCGAGGTGCGATCGGGGACGGTTCTCGACGCGAGCGAGGGCGCCATTATCATCGCCAACAACGCGCGCATCGAGCCGAACGCGATCATCTGCGGGCCGTGCTCGATCGGAGAAGGTTCGATCGTCCGCGGCGGGGCGAAGCTCGGGCACGGCACGACGCTCGGCAAACTCTGCAAGATCGGGGGCGAGGTGGAGGAGTGCATCTTCGGTGCGCACAGCAACAAGCAGCATGAGGGATTCATGGGGCACTCGTACATCGGCTCGTGGGTCAATATCGGGGCGGGCAGCTGCACGAGCGATCTCAAGAACAACTACGGTCTCGTCAAAGCGTGGAGCGCGGGACGGATGCGAGACACCGGACGCCGGTTCCTCGGCGCGACCATCGGCGACCACTCGAAGATCGCAATCGGTTCCCGTCTCAATACGGGCACGGTCATCGGATTCAATGCGAATGTCCTTTCCGTCGGATTTCCGCCGAAATTTGTGCCGAGCTTCTCGTGGAAGCTCGAACCGGAATTCGAGCGATGCAGGCTCGAGGAAGCAATAAATACGGCGAAGATCATGATGGATCGCCGGAACGTCGCGTTCACCGCAGCGCACGACGAGCTCTTCAGGACGCTCGACCGGTTCTCGCGCACGGGCGGAAACGCGCTGTAGCCGGGCAAGCCGATTCCTCCACGACGCCGCTCTTCAGGGAATTCTCCTCACGAACAGACCGACTGCCGGCGAGAATCATGTAATACGCAATGCGCCGCTCACGAATGAAGCTGGCGAAGCGCATCGGCGCGGAAGCGTCTGCGCACGGCCCCTCTGTGGAATAATTGTAATCGACTATCCAATAACAAGATAGGCCTTTGGCCGGGAAAGAGGGCCGAATGGCACAACTCTTGAAATGGTATTCGCTCGCACGCGGAAAGTTCCCTGTTTACCCGTGTTTTATTCCTGACGTGTTTCTCATCCTCACGTGTTGCAGAAACCCACGCACAGGGGTACACGGTACAAACGGGGAACTTTAATTTATGATATCACAGATGCGCTGCCGGACGCAACATCTGCATGCGATGCTCCCCGAATTAAATCCGATCGGATCTTCTCGACGCGCGCCGGAATTCAAAAATAAATTTTGACAACGAAGCGGCGATATGCTAGCTATGGTAAGAAATTACGCGTGCTCGTATGCGGCGCCGGCAACGGAATAATCGGAATCGCGCAAGAGGGACTCTCAAACAAGGAGCGGGGTGACAGAGATGACAAAGGCAGATCTCGTCGAGGAAATTTCGAAAGACACGG
>JBFYZJ010000128.1:0-2520 GCA_041309565.1 Candidatus Krumholzibacteriota bacterium | reverse complement strand
AGAGCGGCCCGGCGAGCGCCATGATCGCTATAAGCAGCATCACGGGGGTTCGTTGGGGAATCGCCGGCTTCGGGAGAGATCCCCGAGACCACCACAGGATCTGCGCATGGTAGGCGAGGATCGCGAGCCATGCGCTGTTGAGGAGACACCAGAACAGCCCGACCGCGAGGTATGGTGCGGCCATCTTGAGCGCGAGCTCGAACCGGTCACCGGCGACGCTTTTCCGACCCGTTTCCTGCATTGGAATCCTTGCAGAGATGGATGCCGGCGCCCGCGCGCGCTCAGCGCGCGAACTCGTATTCCAGACGCTCGATCCTGCCGCGCCAGTAGGGCTTCGGCCCCTCGGGCAGGATCCAGGCGACCTCGCCGCTCAGCGGCACGAGCATGCCGTCCCGCACTTCGTAATCCCACACGCGGCCTTCCCACGGCGTCGGGATCGCCGTGCCCCCGACGAGCCGGCCGCGCGCCTCGGCGCGCGTGGAGGCGATGAGCCCTGCGTCGTCGAAGGTGAAGAGCATCGTGAGCGTGATGCCGTCCTCGACGAGCGTCGCGCGGGCCGACGAATCGTCCACCGCTTCCCAACGCACCCCCTGGCTCGGGAGCAGCGCCGTCGGATACCAGGCCGCCTCGGCGAAGAAGCGCATGAGCTCTCCCTCGGCGACCTCGCGCGGGCCGCGAAGATTCATGACCGTGAGGAGCCCGAACGCCGTCGCATGCAGAATTCCCTCGCCGGCGACGTACGCGTCATGTACGTACGCGTCGATCCCGGGCGCCATGCGGACGCGCGCGTCCCAGAGAAAACCGCGTCGCTGGGTGATCACGCGCTGGCGCGACGCGAATTTCTTCCAGTTGTCGGACTTCTCTCCCATGTTGAAGGTGCCCGTGTGCTCCACCGTGACCGCGGCGATCATCGGCTGGCCGGACCGCAGCGTCTTCCGGAAATACCGCTGCACGGGCGCGGGGAGATTCTCGATCTCGCGCGCATCATACGTCGCGGGCTCGACGGCCCGGCGCCCCTCCTCGAGCCGCCCGAGCAGCTCCCTCGTGCCGGATTCCCAGCGGTGCCTGCCGTAGAGAATGGCGGCCGCCGCCGCGACGGCGATGACGACGGCGATCGAAAAAATCACCTTCAACATGATGGAGCGCCCCCTGTTTTCCCTCGGCGTCACAGCAGCGCTGGCGTTTGGCCGCCGTCGATCACGATGCTCTGCCCGGTGATGTAGCCTGCCTGGCGCGAGCACAGAAACGCGCACAACGCGCCGAACTCCTCGACGGCGCCCAACCGTTTCATCGGACCCCGCTCGGCGTACAGCCGCACGGCCTCCTCGGGGGCCAGATCGTGGCGTCCGATCGCATGGGGCGCGAACCGCCGCAGCAATTCCGTGTCGAACGGCCCGGGCAGAATGCTGTTGACGGTGACTCCCGTCGCCGCGACCTCGCGGGCGAGCGCCCCGAGCGCGCCCACGAGCCCGGGCTTGATACCGTTCGCGAGCGGTGCGCCGAGGGTGACCTCCTTCGCGGAGGTCGAGCTGATGTTGATGATGCGGCCGTACCCCTGCTCGATCATCGCGGGGAGACACCGATAGACCATATCCAGCGCCGAGAGCATGATCTGCTCGAAGGCCGTCCGCCAGTCGTCGGCGCTCTTGCTCATGAACGTTCCCGGAGGCGGGCCGTCGACGTTGGTCACCAGTATCGAGACGGTCCCGAAACGGCTGCGCGCCTCTTCGTGGAGCCGCGCGCGGTCGTCGGGGAGGCTCACGTCGGCCCGCACGAAATGCGCGTCTTCCCCGAGCTTCGCCGCCGCCTCGATGCCTCGCTTCGCGTCGCGGCCGTTGATGACGACGCGCGCTCCCTCGGCCGCCAGCGCCGCGGCGCAGCCGAATCCGAGCCCGCGCGTGCTCGACATCAGAAGCGCCGTCTTGCCCTTGATTCCCAGATCCATTCATCCACCTCAGGAATAGGTATGCCCGAACGGCGTCAGCGCGAGCGACGCCAGCTTCATGTGCTGCTTCGCGAACGGAAGGCCGACGATCGTGACGGCACAGAGCAGTCCGAAAATGAAGTGGCACAGGGCGATCTCGATGCCGGCGAATACGATCCAGATGACGTTCATGAGCGTCGAGACGACTCCATGCCCCGACTTCGTCGTCTCGACTTTCTGCCCGAACGGGAACAGCGCGAGGCCGGCGAGCTTGAAGCACTGAACGCCGAACGGAATGCCGACGATCGTGATGCAGAGGATGATCCCTCCGAAGAGATACAGCACGAAGAGGACGATCCCTCCTCCGAGGAAGATCCAGAGAATGTTGCCTAACAGGCTCATTGCAGTAACCTCCGTTCCGGGTTCAGTCTCGCCTCGTTTATTGGGGCAGCGTGAATTCCGTTCCAAAAGGATTGATCGTGATCGGAGGCGTCAGCCCGACGTTACCGCTCTCGAAAATGGCGATCAGCGCGTCGGCCCGGCCGACCGATTCAGCCCACTCCTCGCGCGTATCCGGATCGGTGGCGTTCAGGAGC
>JBFYZJ010000127.1:0-2549 GCA_041309565.1 Candidatus Krumholzibacteriota bacterium | reverse complement strand
ATTCCCTTCGTTCACCGGAACTGCCGCTTCATGGTGATCAGCCCGAGCACGAAGGAGGACCTCGCCGCGCGGGGAATCGATCCGGCGCGCATCGACGTGGTCCTCTGCGGGCTCGACCACGGGCGCTACCGGAACCTCGGGCTCGAGCGCTTCGCCGAGCCGACGATCGTGCACCTCGGGCGCCTTCGGAAATACAAGAGCGTCGAGGTCGCGCTGCGGGCGATGCTGCGGGTGCGGGAACTGCTCCCGGCGGCGAAGCTCGTGATCATCGGGGACGGACCGCACCGGCGGGCGCTCGAGCGGGAGGCGGCGCGCCTCGGTCTCGGGGACGCGGCGCGGTTCGCCGGGTTCATGGGGGGTGACGAGCTCGTCGAGTTTCTGAACCGCGCGCATCTGCTCGTCAATCCGAGCCCCAAGGAGGGATGGGGGCTCACCGTCGTCGAGGCCAACGCGTGCGGGCTGCCCGTCGTCGCGAGCGACCGGCCCGGGCTGCGCGATTCGGTCCGGCACGGCGAGACCGGGTATCTGGTGCCCTACGGCGACGACGCGGCGTTCGCTTCGAAATCGCTCGAGATTCTCGGCGATCGCGGACTGTGGAGCCGCATGAGCGCGAGCGCCCTCGAACGCGTCAAGGAGCTCACCTGGGAGCGCTGCGCCCGCGAGACGCTCGCGCTGCTCGAGCGCGCCGCGGAGGCGGGGGGGAGGACGGTCCGGTGAGGGGGAGACGGATTTTCGTCACGATCGTGAAGGCAGCGGTGAGCGCGGGGCTCATCGCGTTTCTCCTGCACAAGCTCTCCCCGGAGAGTCTCGTCGCCGACCTGTCGCGCGTGGATCCGTGGCAGCTCGTGGTCGCGACCGCGATCTTCTTCACCAGCGTCGTTCTCGGGGCCTATCAGTGGCATCTCCTCCTCAGGGCCGGCGGCATCGAGCTTCCCGTCATGAAGACGTTCAAGGTGTACTTCGTGGGAATGTTCTTCAACAATTTTCTCCCCGCGGGAGTGGGGGGGGACGCGATGAAGATCTACGACGTGACCCGCTTCGGCAACGATCCGCACCAGGTGTTCGCCGTCACGATACTGGACCGCGTCATCGGCATCGCGGGCCTGTGCGTGCTCGCGCTCGCCGCCTCGTTCGTTCTCCTCGCCGGAGAAGGGCTCCTCAATCTGGGAATCTACATCGTCATATTCGCCGGCTGCGTCGCGCCGGTGCTCGCGCTCATCATGAACAAGCGTCTCTCGCGGGGCGTGCGGCTTCTCTTCGGCAAGGTGACGCTCTGGGGGCTCGGCGGGCGCTTCGACGCGATATTCCGTCACCTCGGGGAATACCGCCGTCTCCGGATGCTCCTGGTCCGGCTCACGGGGCTCGCGATGGCCGTGCAGTTCCTCCGCGTCGTCACGCACGTGCTCGTCGCCGAATCCCTCGGGATCGACGTCACCGGACTGCAGTTCGTCCAGTTCTTCGTGTTTGTCCCGCTCCTCGGTCTCCTTATGATCCTGCCGATATCGATCAACGGGCTCGGCGTTCGGGAGGGCGCCGGGATCCTTCTCTTCACGCAGATCGGATTCACGAAGGAGCAGGCGCTCCTCATGGAACTCATTACCTACGCGATCATGGTTGTGGTAAGCTTGACAGGAGGCTTCTATTTCCTGCAGCGGACCTTCGAACGAAAGGGCAAAACCGAACCGCAAGGGGTACACATCGATGTCTGACCGAACGCTCAACAGGATTCTCGCCCTCGTGATTTTCCTCGTTCCCCTCGTCGTGTACACGCTCACGATGGCGCCGACGCTCGTGTTCTGGGACAGCGGCGAGTTCATCGCGACGGCGTATATCCTCGGGATCCCGCACTCGCCGGGCACGCCGCTTTTCACCCTCGTGGGGCGCGTGTTCGCGATGCTGCCGCTGCCGATGGAAGCGGCGGCGCGCATCAATTTCTTCTCCGTCGTGAGCGGCTCGCTCGCCGTGCTCATGTGCTACCTGATCGCCGTATCGACGCTGCGGTTCATGTTTCCGGCGCTCAAGGGCGGGCTCGGCCGGTTCATGACGTACGCGGGACCGTTCACGGGAGCACTGTTCCTCACCTTCTCCTACACCTGGGCTTGCTTCATCAATTGAATTATCTGTAGGTCCTCAGAATGTTCCAGATACAGAGTTTAAGATTACAGGTAATGGAACAAATAATAGTTTTATTGTCAGTTCATCTATAGGGACTGTAATAAATATAGACGGTTCTTATGGTGCAGACTATGATACTATGATTTATGGAACATCCGCTACCCCTGTTTTTATGGTAGACGCAGGTGTAAATGCATTATCTGTAGGGTGCCTTGTAAATCAAAATTGGAACTCCGACCATAGACCTATTACATTTGGATTTGAGGGTGCTAGTGACGCTTATAAAACTACTCTATGGTCATATCAAAATTATTTCGGTTTCGTAAATGGTGGGGCATATTATGATGCAACTCAAAGTAGATGGGAGTATGGAACAGCCTCTTTTTCAGATCACTGTAAATTTGAAATTGGAAATTTGTATTTAAAGTTTGATA
>JBFYZJ010000126.1:0-3718 GCA_041309565.1 Candidatus Krumholzibacteriota bacterium | reverse complement strand
CCTCCTTGAATTCGAACCGCGCCTACATCTTCTCGAAATCGCTCTTGGGAGCTCCGCAGTCGGGGCACACCCAATCGTCCGGAAGCGCCTCGAACGACGTTCCGGGCTTGACGCCGCTTTCCCGGTCTCCCTTCGCCGGATCGTAGATATAGCCGCAGATCGTGCAGACCCACTTGTCCATGATCATGCTCCTTTCGATGCGCGGTCCCGCGCGGCGCCGTTCGCCGCGCCGGATCGTCCCGCGAACCCATTATCCATGAAATACGGCCGCGCGAAAAGCAATTTAGCGCTTCGGCACGTAGAGGACGAACTTATCGCTCGACGCGCCGCACACGGGGCATTTCTCGGGGGGCGTCTCCCCCGTGTGGATGTAGCCGCACAGCGTGCATTTCCATTTCTTCTTCATGCGGTCCTCCGTCCGGTTCAATCCTCGAGGAACTGCGTCGAATCCATGTCGAACCAGTAGAAGCCGCCCGTCAGCGAGCCGCGCTCCGCGAGCAGGAGCTCGTAGTGCCCGTGCTCCTCGGCCGCGAGCTGAGCGAGCAGCTTCGCGAGCTCCGTGTTCTCGACCGTCTCCGCCTGGTGCGCGTAGAACTCCTCGGCTTTCATCTCCGCCCCGATGGCGATGTCGAGCGCTTCCATCGCGCCGACCTTCTCGTCGATATGGACGCCCTTGATCTCGGCGCCGTCGAGCTCCTTCTGGTCGGGAGCGAACTTCTCGTCGAAGAGCTTCCGATACCAGCCCTCGAGCTTCACGCGATGTGCTTCCTCGTCCCCCGAGAGGCGCGCGAACCGCTCCTTCCCCTCGGCGTTCTTGATGGAGTTCGATATCGTTTTGTAGAAATTCCGCGCGCCGATCTCGCGATAAATGGCGCCCGCGAGCACGTGCTTGAAATCTCCCGTCTGTCCACCCACGGCGTACGCTCCTTTCGCCCTGCGAATGATTGCCGGTGAATCTCCGGGGAATCGGGTCCGCCCGGATTCTCTATGCGGTGCTTTTCAACTCATGATACCGCGCATACGTGAGCGGCTCCTCGTTCTTGAACAGCGCGCCGCCGACGACGTCCCCGACGAAGACGCTGTGCGTCCCCGCGTCGAGCTTCCGGTCCTTGACGAGCGAACATTCGAGATACCCGAGCGATTCCTCGAGAACCGGGCATCCCGTGCGTCCGATCCGCACCGGCACGTTCTTGAACTTGTCGAAATCCCTGCCCGAGCGATACCCGAAGCGCCTGACCATCCTGATATGATCGCCCCCGAGGATCGAGACCGCGAAAACGCCGCTCGCCTCGATGAACTCGTGCGTCAGGTTCTTGCGGTTGATCCCGATCGCGAACCGCGGCGGATCGCTCGTGATCTGAAACACGGTATTGCAGACCTGGCCGTTGATTCGCTCCCCCGAGACGGACGATACGATATAGAGCCCGTAGCTGATCTTCCAGCACGCCTTGATGACTCCCTCGGTCTCTTCGGGGGGAAAGAGGAACTCGTGCTCGGCTTTGAAGGCGTCCCGTGGGGCGCTGCACTTGGGGCACGTATCCGGAGGGAACAGACCGACGGCGACATGTCCGCAGACGGAGCACTTCCAGCCCTGAGCTATCAAACGGGCTCCTCCCTATCTGCAGCGCGCGCAAACGCCCTTCAGCACGACACCGACATGATCGATGAGAAATCCCTCGATTTCCGTCCGGGGCACAACGACGTCCTCCCGTCCCTCCATCATGATGTCGTGAATATTCCCGCACGACTTGCAGAAGCAGTGGATATGGGGGTTGGTGTTCGGATCGTAGTTGAGGTAGCCGTCGAAAATGTGGAGCGACCGCACCTCGTCGATCTTCTCGAGCATGCCGAGCGTATTGTAGACGGTCGAGAAGGAAAGTGTCGGATAGCGGCGCCGCAGCTCCTTGTGGATCTTGAGCGCGGAAGGATGCTCGGTGTTTCCGAGCATGTACCTGATCACCGCGAGCCGCTGAGGAGTGAGCTTGAACCCTTCGCTGCGGAGCTTCTGGATCGTCTCCTCAAATGAAATCATCTGGTCTGCCTCCTAAGTTGTGCCAACTTATTAATATTAATTGGAATAGCCTTTCCTGTCAATAATTATTCTTAACCCCCCTATGCCAAAAATCGACACCCCCCCTCATCTTCGAGCCCGCGAAGATCCCCTCACACATCCCCCCCCAGGTGCCGATTCCTTATTTTCAAGATACACAAGACACATGCTTTGCAAAAGACAATTTTTACAAATAGGTAATTTTCGGCATACGAGCTTCCCGTGCTCGACGATCTGGGCGTGATACTCCCGATAAACGAAAACGCGGCGCGGAAGGTTCCGCTCGAATCGATCCCTGATCTCTTCGTATGGATCGGACTGAGCGACGAGGCCGAGACGCCCGAAGAGCCTCCTCGTGTAGGCGTCGACGACGAAGCACCGCTCGCCGAACGCGTAGAGCATGATCGAATCGGCCGTCTCCGGGCCGACGCCGTCGAGGGCAAGGAGCCCCGCGCGCGTCGGGATTCGATGCGAGGCGAAATACCGCGCGATCGTCTTGAGACGCTTCGCCTTCTGGTTGAAATACCCGGCGGAGCGGATCGCGGCGGCGAGCGCAGGCAGCTCCATGCGCCCGATGGCGCGGGGACTCATCGCGCCGAGCAGGTTCAGGCTTTCGATGGCGCGCGCCGCGTTGCTCCACGCCGTGTTCTGGGTGAGGATGGCGCCGACCGCGACCTCGAACCGCTGGAGCTCGCTCCGCGGGCCGCCCGTGTACAGGGGCGTCGTGCCGCCGGGAGGCGTGACGGGCCACCATCGCCGCGGCCCGTACGCGCCGCGCAGGAGCCGATACACGTCCATGAAGCGTCCGTCCATGGGGGCGGAGTATAGCACGGACCCGCGGGCAGGGAAACGCCCGATACGGCCGCAGAAAACCTTTGACGCGCCGCCGGTGCATCCGTATCATTGTGTTACGATTTCTGCAATTGATAACACGACATCCGAAGGAGACGCGATGCACATTCCCGACGGGTACCTGTCGCCGCAGACGGCGGGTGCGCTCTACGTTCTCGCGGCCCCCCTGTGGGCGCTTTCGCTCCGCGCCGTCCGCCGCGGGTTCCGGGAGCGCCGCACGGCGCTGCTCTCGCTCCTCTCCGCGTTCTCGTTCCTCGTCATGATGTTCAACATCCCGCTCCCCGGCGGAACGACCGGGCACGCGGCGGGAGGCGTGCTCATCGCGATTCTCGTCGGCCCGTGGGCGTCGCTCATGGCGGTGACGCTCGCGCTCGCGGTGCAGGCGCTCTTCTTCGGCGACGGCGGTCTGCTCGCGCTCGGCGCGAACGCGTTCAACATCGGGTTCGCCATGCCGATGGCCGGTTGGCTCGTCTTCAGGCTCCTGCGTGGATCAGCCCTCCCCGGCGACCGGCGATTCGCGATCGCCGCGGCGGCCGGCGGCTGGGTCGGCATCAACGTCGCCGCGCTCCTCGTCGCGATCGAGCTCGGGATCCAGCCGCTCCTCCACCATCTCCCGGACGGCGCGCCGCTCTACGCTCCCTTTCCGCTCGCCGTGACGATCCCCGCCATGGCGATTCCGCACCTCACCGTGGCCGGCGCCGCCGAGGCGATCCTCACGGGAGGCGTGACGGCGTTCCTCGGAAAATATCACCGGGAGCTTTTCGAGAAAGGGCCGGTGACGCCGCGATGAAGTACCGCTCGGGATGGATCGTGCTT
>JBFYZJ010000125.1:0-4689 GCA_041309565.1 Candidatus Krumholzibacteriota bacterium | reverse complement strand
CGAGCGTGACGAGGGCGCCGCGCCGGCGGTGGAGCTCGATCGCGGGACCGTACGGAATGTCGGACACGATGTCACCATTATGGAGGAGTATGCAGCGGGCGCCCGAGACGCCGTCGCTCATGTTCCCGATCCCTCCGCCCGTGCCGAGGAGCTCGACCTCCCGGTACAGCCGCACCGGCCATGAATGGTTCGCGACGAAATCCTCGATTTTTCCGGCGAGATGGAAGACATTGCAGTGAATGTCCGCGACGCCCTCCCGCAGGAGCTTCCGCACGATCATCTCGATGAGGGGCGTGCCGAGAACCGGCAGGAGCGGCTTCGGAATCGTCGCGGTGAGCGGGAGCATGCGCTCGCCGTATCCCGCCGCGAGGATCATTCCGGAGATTGCGGTCCGTCCGTCGCTCATAAGGCTCATCAGGCTCAGTAGAGGAGAAATCGCTCCCGATCCGCGCGGAATCGTTCCTCATCGGTGCGCCAGTCGTCGAAGAGGCGGTCGAGGCCGTCGCCCGCGTCGATCGTTTCCCGCAGCGCGGCGCTTCCCGAGATGATGTCGATCGGGGGTTTGTCGCGCTCGTACTCGTACGGCGGGTCGCTCCACCGGAAGCGGCCGCGGGAGAGCCCCGCCGCGGCGGCGACGATCGCCGCGCCGCAGCGGACGGGCCTGAACGCGCGGCGGTCCGTCACGTGAATCTGGACGCCGCCGCACAGCTCGTTCGCGAACTTGTCCCAGGCCGGCGTGAAATGGAGCGGCCGGAACGCGACGCCGCCGAGCCCGAAGGACGCGAGCTCCGCGGCGAAGGCGCGCGGCTCGATCCACGGCGCGCCCACGATCTCGAACGGCTTCGTCGTGCCGCGCCCCTCGGAGAGGTTCGTCCCCTCGAGGAGCACGGCGCCCGGATAGACGAGCGCCGTGTCGAACGCCGGCATGTTGGGAGAGGGGAGCACCCACGGCTGGCCGGTTTCGTCGAAGTGCATCCCGCGGCTCCACCCGCGCATCCGCACGACGCGCAGGGAGCAGCCGGCTCCTTCACGGGAATTTATCATCGCGAGCGCCTCGCCGATCGTGAGCCCGTGCCGCATCGGGAGAGGAAACAGCCCGACGAACGACGTGAACCGCTCGTCGAGGAGCGCTCCTTCCACCGCGTCCCCGCCGATCGGATTGGGGCGGTCGAGCACGACGACCTCGACCCCGGCCGCCGCGCACGCGCGCATCGTGAGGAGCGAGGTCCAGAGGTAGGTATAGGGGCGGGCTCCGACGTCGGGAAGATCGATCACGACGCAGTCGAGCCCGTCGAGCTCGCCGCGCTCGGGCGAGCGCCGCGCGCCGTACAGCGAATGGACGGGAATCCCCGATGCGGGATCGGTGAAGCCCTCCCATTCGATCATGTTGGCCTGTGTGTTTCCCCGAATCCCGTGCTGGGGGCCGAATATCCGTTCGACGCGAACGCCGCACTCGAGAAGAACCTCGAGGGTTGGTGCGAGGAAACGGGAGACGGAGGCCGGATTCACGAGGATCCCGACGCGCCTCCCGGCGAGGACCGCGCGCGACTCTTCCGAGATCATATCGCAGCCGGTTTCAACCACGGCGTTTACGCTCCCTTTTTCGGCCCCGGCGACCCGCCCGGGGCCGGCGGGGACGTTCCTCACGGTATTTTATGCGCGCGCCCGCCGTCAACGGGATTTCCATTGTTGCACGGCAGGGGCTTTTAGGCATACATTATAATGCGTGAAGCGGGGGATATCCGTGCGCGCCGCGCGGGGGCATGATTCATACCGAGGGAGCGTGATGATCGTGGAAAGGCACTCGCAGAGCCGATGGCGCCTCGTGCTGCTGATCGCCGCATGCCTCGCGGCGTTCACGGGATGCGGGAAGAAGGACCGCGCCGAGCAGGGGGGCATCCTCGTCGTCGGGGAGATCAACGATTACGAGGGGCTCAATCCGATGTCGACGACGGACGCCCATGCCCGCGACGTGTACAATCTCCTCTTCCTGTCTCTCCTCGACGAGCAGTCCGATCTCCTCAATTTCGAGCCGCGGCTCGCCGAGTCGTGGGAGTTCTCGCCGGACCGGCTCGATCTCACCTTCCGCCTCCGCGACGACGTCTACTGGAGCGACGGGCTCCCCGTGACGGCGCACGACGTCGCGGCGACCTTCGCCGCGCAGAAGGACTCGACGACCCAATGGCCGAGCCGCCACCTCAAGGAGCATATCGACAGCGTCACGGTCGTCGACGATCGCACGATCGTGTACCATTACGCTGCGGCGTATCCCTATCAGGTCATGGACGCGAACGACGGCCCCATCATGCCGAAACACGTGCTCGACCGGGTTCCGCGCGAGGAGCTCGGCGCCCTCGCGATCGAGCAGCTGCCGACGAACGGTCCCTTCAAGCTTCATTCGTGGGTCAGGGGGCAGGCACTCACGCTCGCGCGGAACGAGCGCTACTACGAGAAGGGAAAGCCCTATCTCGAGAAGGTGATCTTCAAGATCATCCCCGACCAGACCACCCTCATCACGCAGCTCAAGAACGGCGAAATCGACTGCATGGAGATGATCCCGCCGGGGGAGATGCACGATATCAGGCAGAACTACCCGCACCTCGCGCTGTACGCGTTCCCGACCCGGGCGTACAACTATATCGGGTGGAACGCGTCGAAGCCGCTCTTCGCGAATCCCCGCGTCCGCCGGGCGCTCACGATGGCGATCGACCGCGCGCTCATCAACGAGAACGTCTACTACGGATTCGCCCGGGAATGCACGAGCCCCCTCCCGCCGATCATCTGGGCGTATAATCCGAACATCGAGCAGGTGCCGTACGATACGGCAGGGGCGCGGCGAATTCTCGCCGAGGAAGGGTACCGCGATACGGACGGGGACGGCTGGCTCGACCGGGGGGGAAAGCGCTTCGAGTTCGATCTCATCACGAACCACGGAAACCAGCTCAGGAACGATGTCCTCGTCACGGTGCAGGAGATGCTGCGGAAATCCGGGATCAAGGTCAACGCCGCCGCCCTCGAATGGACCGTGTTTCTCGAGAAGGTCAAGTCGGGGGACTACGACGCTCAGGTCAACGCGTGGCGCGTCGGCGGGAAGGCCGATCTCTCGCCGATCTGGTCGTGCGAGGCGCGTACACCCCCCGGCTACAACCGGGTCAATTACTGCAACCCGCTCGTCGACAGCCTCAACGCCGCCGCGACCGGGATGCTCGATTTCGAGCAGGCGAAGCCGCTCTTCTGGCGGATTCAGGAGATTATTTACGAGGATCAGCCGTACACGTTCCTCAACGTTCTCGATGCGCGCGACGTCGTGCACCGGCGGTTCAGGGGCGTGAAGCCGGATGCGATCAGTATGTACCATTACCTTCAGGACTGGTGGATTTCGAAGGAGCAGTAGCGTTTCCCCCGCGCCCGCGGCCCGCGCGGCGCGACGGGACGGGCAGAGGTTCGCATGGTTCATCAGATTGGAATCGCGGCGATCGTGAGCGGCCTCGCCGCACAGGCGCTCAAGCCGTTCGTCGACGCCCTTCAGAAAAAAGGATTCAAGATTCTCCGCGTCCTTGACACGGGGGGGATGCCGAGCTCGCACACCGCCGTCGTCACGACGCTGACGACCGGCGTCGCCTACTACCAGGGCATCTCGTCTCCGCTCTTCGGGGTTTCGCTCATCATGAGTCTCTACTTCATCTTCGAAGCGACCGGTCTGCGGCAGGAAGTCGGCCATCAGGCGCGCGTCCTGAACGATCTGTTGGAGCATGTACGGGCCACCGGTTCGCGCCACGTCGAGCCCGAGGTGCTCCGCGAGCTCATCGGGCACACGTGGATCGAGGTGTTCGCCGGGCTCGGGCTCGGATTCATCGTTGCGCTGCTCATGTTCTGAAGGCGCCGTTTTCGGGAAAACGACGGCGTATGCCGAGAAAAATCTTGACACCCCGGCGCGTCTCAATCGAAAATCATCCCCGATGAATGTGCGTGGCAAAAAAGCGCGTGGCAAGGATGAGGGCCGGATCATCGGGGGATGTTTCGGCTCTTTTTGTTCTCCGCCGGCCCGGCGGTGAGCGCGCGCGAGACCGTCTGCGGAGGAGGCGCCGTCGATGCGGATCATATCGATCATAAACCAGAAGGGCGGATGCGGGAAGACGACCGTGGCGATCAATCTCGCCGCGGCGCTCCGCGAGCTCGGGCTGAAAACGCTCCTCGTCGACCTCGATCCGCAGGCCCACGCCTCGCTCGGATTCGGCGTGTCATCGGAAGAGGTCGAGACGACGGTGTACGATCTGCTCAAGGATCCCCGCGTCGACGTCTCGGACGCGCTGCGCATGATTGACGAGAATCTCTACCTCATTCCCGCTTCTCCCGTTCTGAGCGCGATCGAGCAGGAGCTTTCGGGCAAGGCCGGGCGGGAGGGGCGGCTGCTCTCGAAGCTCGCGCGGGTGCCGGCCGATTTCCGCTACGTGGTCGTCGACTCCCCCCCGAGCATCGGGCTCCTCACCTTCAACGCGCTCATGGCATCGAGCGAGGTGATTATCCCGGTCGATCCGAGCCGCTTCTCCGTTCACGGGCTCGAGAAGCTCCGCGAGACGCTCGAGCTGCTCGAACGGGAGACGCGCCACTCGATCGGCGTGCACGTGCTCCTGAACAACGTCGAGCGCCGGACGACCTTCAGCCGCGCGATCGTCGACGAGGTCGAGC
>JBFYZJ010000124.1:0-2644 GCA_041309565.1 Candidatus Krumholzibacteriota bacterium | reverse complement strand
CTTCCGATCTCGAGCTCATCGTCCACAAATGCATCAAGCACCTCAAGGTCGAGCAGGCGACCATCACGCTCCTCGACACGGCACGCACCGGGACCCCGTTCCACACGATCATCCGCGGCGCCGACACCTCGAGCGAGATTCTCCCCTACCGCCTCGACGCCGAGCTCACCGGCTGGATGCTCAAGCACCAGAAACCGCTCATCGTCAACGATTTGAAGAAGGACGACCGCTTCCAGGCGACGGATCGCGACGTGTGCGCCGTCCGCTCGGTTCTCAGCGTCCCCCTCGTGCTCAAGGGACGGATGATCGGGCTCCTCAACCTGTTCAACAAGCGCACGGGGGACGACTTCACCGAAGCGGACGCGCGTCTCCTCGGAATCATCGCCACGCAATCGGCGCAGGTGATCGAGCACGCGCGGCTCTTCGCCGAGGAGCAGGCCCTCAAATTGATGCAGGAGGAGATGAAGCTCGCGTACAAGATCCAGATGGACCTGCTCCCGAAGGAGCCGCCGCGGTTCGAGGGCTACGACATCGCCGGCATGAGCATTCCCGCCAAGGCGGTCGGCGGGGATTACTTCGATTTCATCGGTCTCGACGATCGCCGGATCGGGCTCTGCCTCGGCGACGTTTCGGGCAAGGGGATGCCCGCCGCCCTTCTCATGGCGAACCTCCAGGCGACGCTCCGCGGCCAGGCCATCATCGATCCGTCGCCGGCTGCGTGCCTCAACCGCTCGAACTCGCTCCTCTTCCGCAGCACCGACGCGGACAAGTTCGCAACGCTCGTCTACGGCATCCTCGATCGCGGATCGAACCGGCTCGTGTACGCGAACGCGGGGCACAACTACCCCCTCCTGCTCGAGCCGGGCGGGGAGCCCCGGCGGCTCGAACTCGGGGGTCTCGTGCTCGGGTGTCTCGAGGACTTCTGCTACGTCGAGGGGACCGTCGAGTTCGATCCCGGCGACACGCTCCTCGTCTATTCCGACGGGATCACCGAATCCGTCGACGCGAACGACGAGGAATTCGGCGAGACTCGCCTCGCCGCGATCCTGCGGGCGAACGGAGCGGAGCCCGCCTCACGGCTCATCGAGCGGATCGTCGCCGCCGTGCGGGCGCACGCCGGGGATCTCGCGCAGATGGACGACATGACCCTTCTCGTGATCAGGAGACTCGCGTCGTGAAAGCGAAGCTCTACGAGATTCTCGAAACGCCGGCCGGAGGACGACCGGGACGGATCGCCGACGCGTTTCTCGTCGTGCTCATCGTGAGCAACGTCGCCCTGGCGATTTTGCATACGATGCCGCGCCTCGCCGGCCGTTACGGGACGTTCTTTTGGCGTTTCGAGCTCTTTTCCGTCGTCGTCTTCTCGATCGAGTACGTGCTTCGGATGTGGATCTGCACCGAGAATCCGGCGTACCGGCGCCCGGTCCTCGGCCGGATCAGATATTTCTTCTCCGCCCTCGCCGTCATCGACCTCATCGCCATCGTGCCGTTCATCCTTCCGATGATCATACCGGTCGATCTCATCTTCATGAGATCGCTCCGCCTCATGAGGCTGCTGCGTCTCCTGAAGCTCGGGCGGTACTCGGAATCGATGAGGATGATGGGGAGCATCCTCAAGGCGAAGAAAGAGGAGATGGCCGTATCGCTCACGATGTCGGTCATCCTGCTCCTCATTGCGTCGGGACTCATGTATTTCATCGAGAGCGCGGCGCAGCCCGAGGCGTTCTCGAGCATCCCCGCCGCGATGTGGTGGGGCGCCATGACGATGACGACGGTCGGATACGGGGACGTCTATCCCGTCACGCCTGCGGGGAAGGTGCTCGCCGGCGTCATCGCGCTTCTCGGCATCAGCCTGTTCATCCTCCCGGCGAGCATCATCGCGGCGAGCTACTCGGCCGAGATTCAAAAAAAGAAAAAGGGCGATCACGGCGTGTGTCCGAGATGCGGAAACATCATGGATTGAGCCGGCCGCCGGATGTCCTCCGGCGCGCGTGTGCGAGAGGAGGCCTTCGTTGAGAAAGTTCGGATTCGTTTCGGGGGCGATACTGATCATCGCGGCGACCGTCATCGTCTATTTCTTCTTCGGCGACCGTTCTCTCATCCCGTTCCGCATTCCCTGGGGGAGCAGCGATTCGCTCCGGCAGGCGTCGGAGCGCGTTCCGGAAACGAACATCGGCGCCGGCACGGAGGAACCGGATGAATCGGCGGCCTGCATCCTGACCTCCGAGGAGCTCGCCGCCCTTTTCACGCGCGCCTCCCGCCAGATCCAGTCCCAGCTCCTCGAGCGCGCGTCGATGCACGAGCAAGCCGCCGTGTTCGACCGCTCGACGCTCGTCGAGCAGGCCGCTCTCTTCAGGCTCCTGAAAGCGGAAGAGCGGGTCGCCCTTCTGGATCGCCTCCCTGCCGCCGATCGCGCGGCGATCATTCAGGAAGCCGGTTCGACGCCCGACGCCTTCGACGCGGCGACGGCGGAGGGAAAAGGCTCGATGCTCGACAAGACATCGTCTGCCGCGAAAAATACGATGCTTTCGAATGCGTCCGTTTCCGACAGGGCCGCGCTCGTCTCCCGCGCGTCGGGGACTGAGAAGTCGGCATTCATGGAGCGCCTGTCGTCGACGGAGAAGGCGGCGTTCATGGGATGCGC
>JBFYZJ010000123.1:0-10919 GCA_041309565.1 Candidatus Krumholzibacteriota bacterium | reverse complement strand
TCATGCTCTCGCTCGGATCGCACTGGAACAGGAAGATGCAGGAAGATTGGAACCGGTTCGGATCCGAGGCGTTCGTGTTCGAGGTGCTCGAGATCGTGCCGGCGAAAGACGACCCGAAGTTCGACCTCGAAACCGAGCTCTCGCTGCTCGAGCTGGTCTGGATCGAAAAGGCCCCGCCGTACGGGGAGAGCGGCTACAACAGGCCCGGCGGCATCCGGGAGGTCTGAGGCGCCCCGCTACTTCACGACGGTTTTGATCAGCGTCCCCGCCTTCAGCGGATCGGCCGCCTGCATCCCGTTCAATATGACCCGCTGCTCGAGATCGGCCTCCGCCGTGCCGAGCTGCTTCAGTGTCGCGCTCGCGGTGCCGGCCTTGGTCGCTGTCTTGACCGAGAGACGCTGGGGCTTCACGTTGATCTTTGCCTGATCCGTCAGATTCTTGAATCCGCCCATCGTCGAGGAGAACGCCGTCGAGTACTGCGCGTATCTCTGTCGCCCCGCCACCCCGTGCATCGCGTAGACGGTGCCGTCTTTCGCGATGAAATAGGACATGACCTGCAGCGTGTCCGATTCGGAGGTCACGCGAGCGACGATCTTCTCTGCCGGCAGGCCGTTCACGGTGAGCTTCTGCCGGGAGCTCACCGCGGCTCCGGTCCCCTGTATGAACGTATCCGCGGCGGCGGATACGGACGCGGCTTTTTCCCCCATGAGCAGGATGAAGGCGTCTTCGTTCTTCGAGATCAGACGCACCTGCGCCGGCGTATTCTCGACCGTCCAGCCGCCCGGCACGGGGAAGGTGAACTTCATCGACGGATGGTAGAAGGCGTTGCCGTCCGCGTAGCCCTGGCGCGGATCGTCGCCGTACACGATCCCGTCGACCGCTTTCAAATATTCGTTTCGGTTGACGGCGTATTGAGGCTTGGCCAGCGTCTTCTGCCATTCGGCGGTCTTGCTCCGCACCGCCGTCAAGCGATTCGCGGGATTCGGATGCGTCGAGAACCAGTCGGGAAGACCGCCGCCGCCGCCGGGATGGAGCCGCTCCAGGGTCTCGAAGAACGCGGCCATCCGGTTCGCGTCGTACCCCGATTTGCTGGAGTATTCGACGCCGAGATCGTCCGCCTGACGCTCGTCGTCGCGGCTGAACTTGAGAAACAGCATGCCGGCGCCGAACTCGGCGAGGCCCGCGTACTGCCGGAATCTCTCCGAAACGGCCGCGCCGAGATTGAGCCCGAGCGAGGTGACCTGCTGGAGGCTCATCTGCCGTGCGATGTGCCGCGCGTTCACGTGCCCCAGCTCATGGCCGATGACCCCGGCGAGCTCGGCCTCGTCGTTCAGGTAGGCGAGAATTCCACGCGTCACGTAGACGTACCCGCCGGATACGGCGAACGCGTTGACGACCGGCGTGTCGAGCACCTTGAAGGTGTACCGCATATTCGGCTGGTGCGAGTTTCGGGCGATTCCCTGCCCGATCCGGTCGACGTACGCTGACAGCTTCTGATCCTCGTAGAAGCCGTACGTCTGTCCGATTTGGACGTCGGTCTGCTTCCCCATGGCGATCTCGTCCTGCTGCGAGACGAGCATGAGCTCCCGCTTGCCCGTGACGGGATTGACCGCGCAGGAAAGCGGGATGATGATAACTGCGAGCGTAAGCACGAATCCCGTGAGCGCTTTTCGGCGAGACATATCCATCCTCCTATCCGTTGAATGCGATCCGACTCCCGGGCCGCAACTTGTTCCCTGCGGCGTCATCGACGTTGCGCCTCGAGTATCGCGTTCAGCAGCAGCTTGTACGTTCCCGCCGTCCAGCAGCGGTACTGCGGGTTGAATCCGAACAGCACGACCCGCCCCGTGCCGACCTTGTATTCGACGAGCGCCGCCGCCCGGTGGAGCCGCTCGCCGCCGATGATGAGCCCGCTCGCGAGAGGATCCTTCTCGGTGTAGCTCGCGAGCACCGACCGGTCGATCTTCCCGTACGGCACCGATGTCGCGAAGGCGAGGCTGTTGGCGAAGAAGCAATGCCCGCTCTCGGGCATGCCGTACGTGACCGGCTGATCCGTCTTGAACGATACCTTCAGAATGGCTCCCGGGCAGTAGAAATCGTCGCTCGAAACCTTGCTCAGAATGTTCCGGACGGGGAGCTCGAGCGCCTCGATGGCGAAATCGCACGATCTTCCGAAACAGATCAGCGTGCCGCCGGCCTCGACGAACTTTTTCACGTTTTCGACGCCCTTCTTGTCGATGCCCCCCTTATAATCGGGCGGGAGCGGCCGGTACCAACGCCGCTCCTCCTCGTCGTCGATCTTTCCGTCCTTGATGATCGACGGCCGGATGTCCGGGATGACGAGCGCGTCGAACTTCTCGATGCGGTTCTCCGTCACGTCCTTGTTCGAGACGTTGGCGTACGGAACCTCGAACGAATCGAAGAGGCAACGAGTCCAGCCCTCGTCCATGCTCGCGATCCACGGCTTGAAGAGGGCCGTCTTCGCCGCGCGGATCTCGTGAGCGGCCTCGGCGGGCTCGACGGCGAGGGGCAGAAAATCGACGTGCGCGCGGGAGGCGATCTCGGCGGCCGCCGCGGCGAGCCC
Source organism: Candidatus Krumholzibacteriota bacterium (assembly GCA_041309565.1). Lineage (GTDB taxonomy): Bacteria > Krumholzibacteriota > Krumholzibacteriia > Krumholzibacteriales > Krumholzibacteriaceae > SSS58A. The sequence continues at coordinate 8,335 of JBFYZJ010000123.1, read as the reverse complement.
CTTGGCCGCGGGGATGACGAACGTTCCCGCGGGGAACGCCCCCGCGGCGTTCAGCCGCCGCACGGCGAATCCCTTCGCGAGCAGCTCGTTCACCGCCTGATATGACGCGTTGATCTCGGGGCGGAGCGCATAGCCCCACGCGCCGTCCGCGAATCTCCCCGCGGGATACGGGAATTCGGCGAGCAGCTCGAGCGGCGCCTCGAAGCGCTCGTCGATCTCGTCGCACGCCACCCCCATCTGGAGCGGCATCGTCCAGCCTGTGACGTCGTAGGGTTTTTCGATGGGGTGCTTCGCGCTCGCGCGCGTGTCGGGGTATTCCTGAATCTCGAGGAGGTCCTTCGCGTAGCGCCCATAGGGCTGGTCGAGCCTCACGATGAAGGAGCCGGCGCGGTAGGTCCGGTCGCCGACGGAGAAATCCCCCGACGAGCGGTGCACCTCGACGCCGCCGCGCATGAGCGCCTCGACGAGGCGCGCCGCCGTCACCGGATCACGCTGCGCGGCGGGGATGACGTAGGCGGACGGTTTCTCGGTCTTCCCGCGCTCGGCCGCGCGCAGCCCCATGCGGACGTAGTTATCGAGGAACCGCGCGCGGTTGTCCGCGCAGCACGCGATGAACGACTCCGCGACCGTGCGGTCGTACTCGACGATGTCGCGGAGACGCCACCAGCCCCCGGGCCAGGGATTCGGGAAATTGATGCCCATCTCGTATCGCGGAAATCCCGAGTCGTCCCCGCGGAGCTCGCCCGGCTCGATGAAGATGGGGCTCGCCACCTGCACGCTCGCCGCCTCGCTCAGGAGGCCGATCTGGTTGTGCCACCACGCGAGGCCGTTGGACGAGCCTTCCCAGTAGGCGTCGAACAGGGCGTTCGAGATGACGCCGGAGAGGCCGCGCTCCTCGCACGCGAGCTGCATCGCCGCGCCGACGAGGTTGTTCGCCCGGTACACGATCGGATCGACGTTCGGGTTGGCCGGCAGGTAGTAGGGCGGGAGGAAGAGGCGCGGGCCCGTGCTCGACATCTGGTGCATGTCGAGCACCGCCTGCGGCACCGCCGTCCGGAAGAAGAGATCGAAGACTGCTCTCGTCTCGGGGAGGTTCAGCATGAACCAATCGCGGTTGTTGTCGTGCCCGGCGTAATGGTGGTAGAGCCAGGGCATCGAGCCCCCCTCGAACTCGGTGCCGAGCCATTTCCGGTACCAGTCGGCGACCAGCTGCATGCCGTCGGGATTCATCGGGACGATGAAGAGGATCGTCTCCTCGAGCGCCTTCGACAGGCGCTCGCTCCGCCCGGCGGCGACGTCGTAGGCGAGCTCGAGCGCCATCTGCATCGCGCCGACCTCGGTCGCGTGGAGGCTCGCGGTGATCATGGTGACGATCCGCGCCTCAGCGACGAGCGATGCGGTCTCGGCGGGAGAGAGCTTCCGCGGATCGGAGAGGCGCCGCGAGAGATCCACGTAATGGTCGAGCTTCTCGAGGTTCGCGGGCGCGGAGAGAATGACCGCGATCATCGGCTTGCCGAGCGTCGTTTTCCCGATCTCCCGCACCGTCACCCACGGCGACGCCTCGTCGAGGTGCGCGAAATAGCCTCGCGCCTGCTCGTAGTCGGCGAGCTTCCGGTCCGCGCCGATCTCGAATCCGAGATACTCGGCGGGGGATTTGATCGCAGCCGCCGCCGGGGACGGGGCCGGCGCCGCGGGTGCGCCTGCCGGCGCGCAGAGGGCCGCGGCGCACGTGAAGAGCGAAACGAGCGGCGCAAGGACGACGACGAGCCTTCCACGCATACGAATGACCTCCTGCGGCGAGATTCGGGGCCGGGAATCAGGAGCGGTCCGGCCGCGGCGAGAGCCGGGCCGCCGCCGTGAACACGAGAAGAACCGCGAGGCTCGCGAGCGAGCCCGCGATGAAACCGTCGATGCCGAATGGTTTCTTGAGCCAGGTCCAGACGATCGCCGTGAGGGAGCCCGCGACCATCGACGCGACGACGCCGGATTTGCTCGCCCCCTTCCAGTAGAGGCCGAAGAGGAGGGGCCAGAGGGTCGTGCTCGCGATGACGGCCCATGCGAAACCGGTGAGCACGAGGATGAGCGCCGGCGGCTTGAGCGCGATGACGAGGGAGACGAGCCCGACGGCGGCGCTCACGACGCGGTTCGCGAAAACCTCCTGCGGCCCGGTCAGCTTCCGCTTGAGACCGTGCTCGTAGATGTCGGTGATGAGCGAGCTCGACATGATGATGAGAACGCCGGCGAAGGTGGACATGCCCGCCGCGACGACGCCCGCGAGCAAGAGGGCCGCCTCCCACGGCGAGAGCACCATCGCGACGATCTTCGGGATCGCGAGGTCGGGATTCTCGAGGCCGGGGATGAGCACGCGGCCGAGCGCGCCGACGAGGTACGGGATGACGGCGATGGAGGCGCCGAGCGTGACGATCACCGTGCCGAGCCTGAGCGTCTTCGTGTCCTTGATGCTGTAGAAGCGGATGATCATCTGCGGCATGCCCCAGACGCCGAGGCTCACGACGAGCGCGAAGCTGAAGAGCCCCGCCCATCCCCAGACGCCCGGCGTGTTCACGTACTGCGGTCCGATCGCGGCGAGCTTCTCCATCCCCGCGCCGAGCCCCCCGACCGCGCCGAAGGTCTTGAACATGAGGAGGAGGAGCGCGAAGATCATCACCCACGCCTGGATGAAGCTCGTCCATACGACCGCCATGTAGCCGCCGAGCACGACGTAGAAGATGATGACGAGCCCCGAGATGAGCACGCCCCCCCAGTAGGGGAGATTCATGAGCACCTCGAACGAGTTCGCCATGCCTTTCACGACGCTCACGTTGTAGATGATGAGAAAGAGGAAGACCACGGCGGCCGAGTAGATCCCCGCGGCGGGGGAGTTGAACCGCCGCGCGAAGAGCCCCGACATCGTTCGCACGCCGAGGCGCTCGGTCATTTCGCGCACGCGCTTGCCGAGCACGATCCAGCAGAGGAGGCATCCGACGAGCACGTTGATCGCGCCGATCCAGATCGTCGCCATGCCGTACTTGTAGCCGAAGGCGCCGCCGCCGATGATGAGCACCGAGCTGAAATAGACGGCGATGTACGAGAGCGCCGTGACCCACGGGCCGATCGTGCGCCCCCCGAGGATGAAGTCGGAGGCCGACTGCGTCCGGCGGGCGCTCCAGAGGCCGACCCCCATCAGGATCGCGACATAAAGGAAGAGAACGGCGATGCATGCCTGCAGCAACGTCACGGCATCCCCCTTGTCCGTTCGCCTACCGCCGCCGGTCCTTCACGCCTTCGCGGAGCGCCCAGTGGAGCGCGACGAGCACGCTTGCGCCGGTCACGACGAACGCCAGAAAGGTCATCCACGGAAAATTGAACGGTCCCATTCGAGGCTCCTAGTAATTGAACAGAATCTCCCAGCGGAGAAAATGAGCCGGATCGCTTTCCGGGAGATAATAATCCCCGGGAAGAAACGCTTCCCAGAGCACGTATGCCGAAAGGTATTCGTTCAACGTGCCGGAGAGCTTCATGATCGACAGCGTCCCGCGGTAGCTTCCCGAGCCGAAGAGCGGATTCCCCTGAACCGGAGGCGGCTCCGGCGCCCACATCGGATAGATCTGCTCCTCGAGCGTAACGCGCTTGACCGGCTTGATCTCGACGCCGAACCGCAGCGAGGCGTTGTTCTCCCAGTATGCGGCTCCGCGCTCTTTCGCGAGTGAGTAGATGTAGAGATCGCTCCATTTCGGCCAGCGGGAATAGACGGGATTCCATCCCTCGTACGAATCCGCGCTCCCCGGGGAGTCTCCCGAGAGGTAGAAGGCCCCGAGCACGAGCGAAACCGGCGCTCGATCGACTGGCAGCGAGTATTTTCCGTACAGGTACCCGCCGTATCCGAGGCGATCCTGCGCGCCGCGGTCGCCGAACTGCGCGGCCGCTTCGACGGCGAACGTGAATCGCTCGAATCCCTTTCCCGAGGCGCGCGCCCCGATCGTGTGAATGTCGCTCTCGGGATATACGCCGTCTCCGTCCTTCTCGTTCTTGAAGAAGTAGTACGCCTCGAGCTTGCGGCCCTCGAACGACTCGTCCGTGTAGTAGAGGCTGGCGCCTGTTTCGTCCCATTCGATGAGCGGCTGATCCTGATCGTTGAGGACGGGCAGATACTCGTCCTGCTCGGGATTGGAGATAGCATGCGCTTCCAGGCGTCGCTTGCCGAACGCGGCGGTGAGGAGCAGGGCGTTGAAGTACGCCGTGCGCGAGCCGTCGAGCGGCCCGCCGTCCCAGCAGACGAATCCCTCTCCGTAGAACAGATTCTGCCGCCCGAGGACGAAGCCGAACGGCGTGCCGCCGAGGTTTTTCCCCTCGATGTAGAGATTTTCGAAGAGGAGCTCGTGAATCTCGAAGGGCCGGTCCTCGAGCCCCTTGTTCGATTTGTACCAGCGCCGGTGCTCGTTGTTGAGCATCGCGTAGATCTTCCACTGTGCGGTCGGCGCCCATGAGCCCCAGAGCTGCGAGCGAACGCGGAGATAGTTGTAGTCGTCGGCGGAGGCCTCCGAGAAGTCGTATACGTTCGCCTGGTATTCCTGACGGAGGCGGAGACGGAAACCCCAGTCGAGCGCGCTCGACGGTTTTTCCTCGGCGGTAATGTCGCCGGATAGGAGGCACAGAATCGCGGCGGCGAACGGCGCGCGCCGGACAAATCGTGAGAGGGTGTTCGGATTGCTGCGGCTCACGCGGACTCTCCATTCGAAGCCGGGAGCTACGGTCCCGCGAATCTCATTCTTTTATAGCAATTTCGGGCATATGTCAAGACGTCCTCTCCTGTGGTACTATTCGCCGGGATATGATTCGCGGCAGGCAGTCCGTCAGATGAACGCAAAGGAGCGGATATGAAACCGCAGCTACTCGCGCTCGTCGCCGCCGCTGCTTGGGGCGTCGGCGGATATTTCGAGAAGAAGGGCCTTCAGATGGGCCATCTCTCCGCTCAGATGGGGATCACCATCCGCACGGCCGTGGCGCTCGCGATCCTCGGCGCCGCGAGCGCGTCCCAGTGGAGAGCCCTTCCGCAGGCGGGCGCGAAGCCGCTCGCCATGATGGCGATCGGCGGCGGGGTGCTCGCGGGGGCGGTCGGGATGCTGTGCTTCTATGCGGCGCTCAAGGGAGCCCCGCTCGGGCGCGTCATGCCGATCGCATTCACCTCGCCGCTCTTCGGCGTCATCATGGCGGTGTGGCTCGGCGGCGAGACGCTCGGGGCTCGGGAGCTGATCGGCATGATCCTCACGGTCGGCGGGATCGCGCTGCTGACGATCAAGTAGGAGCGATCGAATGGGCGTGGAAACGAAGGGCGCGGGGCACGACGTGATCGTCATCGGCGGGGGCGCCGCGGGAATGCTCGCCGCGGGGAGCGCGGGCGAGGGGGGCGCGCGCGTCCTCCTGCTCGAGCGGAACGCGCGTCTCGGCAGGAAGCTCGGCATCACGGGGGACGGCAGGTGCAACCTGACGAACACCGACGGGATGGACGAATTCATCAAAGCATTCGGCCCGAACGGCAGATTTCTCTACCGGGCGTTTTCGGCGTTTACGAACCGCGATCTGATCGCGTTCTTCGACGGGCTCGGCGTGGCGACGAAGGAGGAAGACGGCGGAAGGATCTTTCCGGCGCGCGGCGGAGCGAAGAGCGTCATCGGGGCGCTCGAGCGATACATGGAAAAGCACGGCGTCGAGGTCATGCTGAACGCGCGCGCGTCGGAAATCCGCATCGATCCCGCGTCGGGCGCGATCGCCGGCGTCGCGCTCGCGGATCGCGGAACGCCGCTCGGCGCGATGCGCGTGGTTCTGGCGACGGGCGGGCTGTCGTATCCCGCGACCGGGTCGACCGGGGACGGCTATACGATGGCGAGGGCGCTCGGCCATACGATCGTTCCGCCGCGCCCCGCGCTCGTCCCGCTCGAAACCGTCGAATCGTTCCCCGCTCGTCTGCGCGGCGTGTCGCTCGCGGACGTCGCGGTGACGGCGATGAGCGGCCGGAAGAAGATCGCCTCGGAGTCGGGGGACATGCTTTTCACCCACTACGGCGTCTCCGGCCCCGTCGTTCTCGCGCTGAGCGGCGTTGTCGTCGAGCGTCTCGGCCGGGACGAGGAGGTCGTTCTCTCGGTCAATCTGATGCCGCGGCTCGACGCGAGCGAACTGGACGCCCTTCTGGTTCGGACGTTCGCCGTCTCGGGGAGGAAACGGCTCGCGACGGCGATGGGCGGCTTCGTGCCGAAGGCGCTCGCGGTCGCTTTCCTGGACGGGGCGGAGATATCGGGGGCGAAGCCCTGCGCCGCGATCACGGCCGCCGAACGGAAGCGTCTCGGCGCCCTGCTCTCCGATATGCGGCTCACCGTGAAACGGGCGCGGCCGATCGCCGAGGCGATCGTCACGCGGGGCGGGATCGATCTGAAGGAGGTCGATCCGCGCACGATGGAATCGAAAAAAGCGCGCGGGCTCTATTTCTGCGGAGAGATACTCGACGTCGACGGGAGAACGGGCGGCTACAACCTGCAGGCTGCCTTCTCGACGGCGCGCCTCGCCGGCGTAAGCTCCGTCAATCTTCCTTGAGCTTCTCGGGGTGGTGCTTCACGACCTCGGCCTCCACCATGAATATCACGTTCTCGGCGATGTTCGTCGCGTGGTCGCAGATGCGCTCGAGGAATCGCGCGATGAGGAGCAGCTGGACGGCCCGCGGGGCGGTGGATCCGTCCTTGACCATGTAATCGTCGATCAGCTCCTGCTGGATCGCGTTTCTCAGACGATCGGCCTCCGGATCGGAGAGTGCGACCTCCCTCGCGAGGTCGGCGTCCTCCTTCACGAAAGATTCGATCGCCATCCCGATCATCCGCTGGGCCACTTCCGTCAGCTTCGGAATATCGATGAGCGGCTTGAGAAGCGGCTGGTCGACGATCACGAGCGTCCGCTGGGCGATGTCGACGGCGAGATCGGCGATCCGCTCGAGCTCGGCGTTGATCTTCATGCCCGTGGTGATCAGGCGGAGATCCTTCGCCATGGGCTGGAAGCGGGCGATCAGATCGACGCATTTCTCGTCGACGCGAAGATCGAGCTCGTCGATCACGTGGTCGTCCTCGATGACGCTTCTTGCGATCTCCGCCTTCCGGCTCTTGAGCGCGTCGATCGACCGCGAGATGGCCCGCTCCGCGAGCTGCCCCATTTCGGTGACGCTCTTTTTCAGGTCTTCGAGCTCCGTGTCGAAATAGCGTTCCATGTCGTCTCCTATCCGTATCTTCCGGTGATATAGTCTTCGGTGCGTTTGTCGCGCGGCGAAGCGAAGAGCGCGTCCGTTTTATCGAACTCGACGAGCTCGCCGAGCAGCATGAATCCGGTGTCGTCGGAGACGCGCGCGGCCTGCTGCAGGTTGTGGGTGACGATGACGATCGTGTAGTTGTGCTTGAGCTCGCGCATCAGCTCCTCGATGCGCTGCGTCGCCTGCGGATCGAGGGCGGAGCAGGGCTCGTCCATGAGCAGGACGTCGGGCTTCACCGCGAGGAGCCTCGCGATGCAGAGCCGCTGCTGCTGTTCGAGCGAGATCCGGAGCGCGGACGAGCGCAGCCGGTCCTTCAAATCGTCCCAGAGGAGCACGCCCCGGAGGCTGCTCTCGACGATCGCGTCCATCTCGCCGCGCGGCATCCTCGAGCCGCGGATCCGCACACCGAAGACGATGTTCTCGTAAATGGAGAGAGGGAACGGATTGGGACGCTGAAACACCATCCCGACCTTCTTGCGCAGGGCGACGAGATCGGTGCCCGGCGCGAGGATGTCGAGATCGTCGATGAGCGCCTTTCCGCCGGTGCGGACACCCTCGATCAGGTCGTTCATCCGGTTGAAGACGCGCAGGAGCGTCGACTTTCCGCAGCCGGAGGGCCCGATGATCGCGGTGATCCGGTTCGCCGCGAACGCCGCATTCACGTCCTTGAGGGCATGGAAGCCGCCGTACCAGAGATTGAGATGCTCGGTCGTGATCTTGTCCGTCATCCGAACCGTCCCCGGATATAGTCTTCCGTCCGCGCGTCCGTGGGCGCGGTGAATATCTTGTCGGTCTTGTCGATCTCGATGAGCTCGCCGGTCAGGAAGAACGCGGTCCGGTCGCCGACGCGCGCGGCCTGCTTCACGTTGTTCGTGACGAGGATCTGCGTGTACCGCTGCTTGAGCTTCAGCATGGCGTCCTCGACCTTCGCCGTCGAGATGGGATCGAGCCCCGAGCACGGCTCGTCGAAGAGAATCACTTCCGGCTCAACCGCGAGCGTCCGGGCGATGCACAGGCGCTGCTGCTGCCCCCCGGAGAGCTTGAACG
>JBFYZJ010000122.1:0-5632 GCA_041309565.1 Candidatus Krumholzibacteriota bacterium | reverse complement strand
CTTCCGATCTGAGAGGCGGCTGATGATGTCGAGGATCTCGTCCCCCGCGGCGCGGTCGAGATCCCCCGTCGGCTCGTCGCAGAGCAGGATGCTCGGATCGGCGACGATGGCGCGCGCGATCGCCACCCGCTGCTCCTGCCCGCCCGAGAGCTGCCGGGGATAGTGGCGCATGCGGTCCGCGAGGCCCACGAGATCGAGCGCCGCCTCGACGTGCTTCCGGCGCTCGGCCTTCGAGAGATTCGTCAGCAGGAGCGGGAGCTGCACGTTCTGGAAGGCCGTGAGGACGGGAATGAGATTGTACATCTGAAAAATGAAGCCGATGTGGCGCGCGCGCCACGCGGCGAGCTTCCGTCCCGAAAGCCTGCTGATCTCGTCCCCCCCGATGCGCACGGCGCCGCTCGTCGGCGTGTCGAGCCCTCCGATGAGGTTGAGGAGCGTCGTTTTCCCCGAGCCGGACGGGCCCATAAACGCGATGAACTCCCCCGTTTCGACGTCGAGGTTGAGGCCCCTGAGGACGTCGATCTCCTCGCCGCCGCGACGATATTTCTTGTCGAGGTTTCTGATCTCGACGAGGGCTCCGCTCCCTTTGCCGTCCACGCGAACCATGAGCTCTCCTTTGGTCGATTATTTCTCTTTCACCGAAACCCGCGCGCCGTCGCGGAGCGCGCCTCCGGACCGCACGACGACCGTCTCTCCTCGGCGGAGACCCGCGACGACCTCGATGTCCGCGCCGCGCTCGCGCCCCGTCCCCACCGCCCGCCGCTCGACGCGGCCGTCCTTCACGATGAACGCGTAGCGCGCGTCCCCCTCCGTGCGCACCGCGTCGCGGGGCACGAGAACGAGGGATGCGGCCGCGGCCGTGTCCGACGTTTCATCGAGGAATGACACCTTTACTCCCATGTCGGGGAGAATGCGCTTGTCGAGCTCGTCGAACGAGATACGGACCTTGACGGTGGCCTTCTGACGGTCGGCCGTGGGAATCACGGTCCTGACCTTCGCGGGAATGCGCCAGTCGGGATACGCGTCGAGCGTCGCCTCGACCCTCTGCCCCGAAGCGACGCGCGCGATATACGATTCGTTCACGTCGACCTCGACCTCGAGCGAGGCCATATCGACGATGGTGGCGATTCCCGTGCGGGTGAATCCGCCTCCCGCCGAGATCGGCGAGACCATCTCCCCCGGTTGGGCGTCCTTCGAAACGACGACGCCGGCGAACGGGGCCCTGACGACGCAGTTTTCGACGTTCTGGCGGGCGATCCCGGCCGATCGCTCCGCGGCGTTGATCCGCTCGTTCGCCAGCGCGATCTGCGCCTCGAAGCTCGCCACGGCCGTCTCGGCGTTGTCGAGCGACTCCTGGCTCACGAGCTCGCGCGCGCGGAGATCCTTGTTCCGCTCGTAGGCGCGCCGGGCGTTCGCGAGCTGGACGCGCAGCTCCTCGAGGGTCGCGACGGCGACGGCCTTTTCGGCCTCGGCCGCGTGGAGCGCCGCGACGGCGTCGACGTCGTCGAGCCGCGCGAGCACCTGCCCCGCGGCGACGCGCATCCCCTCGTCGATGAAGACTTCCTTGATCTTTCCGGTGACCTTGGCCGACACGGTCGCCCGGCGGCGCGGCGTGACGTATCCGCTCGCGTTGAGAACGGCCGCCTGCGCCCCGCCCGCCTCGCGCGCGACGGCCGTCTCCACCTCGGGCGCCCGCCGCGAGACGGCGAACGCGGCGATGACGGCGACCGCCAGCGCGAGGACGACGAGGGCGAGCACGAGCGCTCGCCGGCCGGGGCCCGTTCGCCCGCGCCGGTCTGGGTCTATTCTGAGCTGCGACAAATCGCGTTCCATGGGCACCTCGTGGGATAGAGAATATTACAGCCGAACGCCGCCGGAGAATAGTGAAAAATACGTGAAGAGGTCGGCCCTTGACTCGCGGCCGAAATCGCCGTACCATCCGCGCGTATACTTGAAATGTTCCCTCGACCATTCACTCCAGCAGAGAGGACTTGCGCCATGATGCGTTTCCGTCTACCGCTCATGCTCATGATGCTGCTCGTCGCCTCCGCCGCGAACGGCGCGGAGGAAACCGGCCTGCTTCGCTTCCCGGCGATTCACGGCGACCGGATCGTCTTCACCTACGCGGGGGATCTCTACTCGGTGCCCGCGGCGGGCGGGGTCGCGCGCCGCCTGACGAGCGACGACGGCTTCGAGCTGTTCGCGCGCTTTTCGCCCGACGGCACGGAGATCGCCTTTACCGGCCAGTACGACGGAAACACAGAGGTCTACCTCATGCCGGCGGACGGCGGCGTACCGAAACGCCTCACGTTCACGGCCACCCTCGGGCGCGACGACGTCTCCGACCGGATGGGGCCGAACAACATCGTCATGGCGTGGCGGGACAAGGGCACGATCGTCTACCGGTCGCGGATGCGCGAGGCGAACGATTTCAAGGGGATGCTGTTCGCCGTCTCCCGCGAGGGGGGGGACTCCGAGCAGCTGCCGCTGCCGCGCGGCGGCTTCTGCTCCTTCTCGGCCGACGGCAAAACGATGGCCTACAACCGCGTGTTCCGCGAGTTCCGCACCTGGAAGCGCTACCGCGGCGGCCAGGCCGATGACGTGTGGCTGTACGATTTCGCCGCCAAGACGACGACGAACCTCACGAACAATCCCGCGCAGGACATCATTCCGATGCTCCGCGGCGGCACCCTCTATTTCGCCTCCGATCGCGAGGAATCGGGGCGGATGAACCTCTACGCGCTCGATATCGCGACGAAGCAGACCCGCAAGCTCACGAGCTTCGCCGAGTTCGACGTCAAGTTCCCGTCCCTCGGGGACAACGCGATCGTCTTCGAGAACGGCGGATATATCCACGCCCTCGACCTCGCCACCGAGAAGGTCCGCCGCGTTCCCGTCACGATCAACGAGGACTTCGCGATCGGCCGGGGCGGGCTCCGCGATGTATCCGGAGAGATCACGAACTTCGAAATCGCCCCCGACGGGAGCCGCGCCATCTTCGGCGCGCGCGGGGACGTGTTCACCGTGCCCGCGAAGCACGGCAACACGCGCAACCTGACCAACACCCCCGGCGTGCACGAGCGAAACTCGAAATGGTCCCCCGACGGCACATGGATCGCCTGCGTTTCCGACGCCTCGGGTGAGGACGAGCTCTGGCTCATGCCGCAGGACGGACGCGGCGAATCCATCCGTCTCACGAGCGGCGGGGACAATTACAAATACCAGCCTCTCTGGTCGCCGGACGGGAAGAAGCTCCTGTGGTCCGACCGGAAGCAGCGGCTCCAGTATGTCGACGTCGACTCGAAGAGCGTGACCGTCGTCGCCGAAGCGGCAGCGTTCGAGATACGCGACTACACGTGGTCCCCCGACAGCCGGTGGATCGCCTACGCGAAGCCGGAAGACCGCCGCATGACGACGATCCAGCTCTACTCGCTCGACTCGAAGAAGACGATCGAGGTGACGGACGGATGGTTCACCTCATTCGGCCCGGCCTTCAGCCCGGACGGGAAGTACCTCTTTTTCGCTTCGAACCGCAGCTTCAGCCCGCTCTACGGGCAGACCGAATGGAACCACGTGTACATCGACATGACGCGGATCTACCTCGTGACCCTGTCGAAATCGGTCCCCTCCCCCTTCGCCCCCAAGAGCGACGAGGTGAGCACGGCCGCGGCGCCGGCCGATGAAGCGAAGGACAAGAAGGAGAAAGGGAAGGACGAGAAGAAAGACGAAAAGAAGGAGCAGAAGCCGATCACGGTCGACGCCGAGGGCATCCAGAACCGCATCGCCGTGATCCCGACCGCCGCCTCCGGCTACCGCGACATCTCCTGCGTCGGCGACAAGGTCTACTACCTGCGGGGAGGCAGGCGCGACCAGAAACCGCAGCTCCTCCTCTACGATCTCGAGAAGCAGAAGGAGACCGAGCTCGGCGAGGTCAACGGCTACGAGATTTCCGCGGACGGAAAGAAGATGCTCGTCGCGCAGGGAGGCTCCTATTCGATCATCGACCTCCCCTCGGGAAAGATCGACACGAGCGAGAAGCTGAAGGTCTCCGACATGCGCGTGATCCTCGATCGCAAGGCCGAGTGGAACCAGATGTTCAACGAATGCTGGCGCCAGATGCGCGATTTCCTCTACGACCCGACGATGCACGGCGTCGACTGGAAGCTCATGCGGACGCGCTACGGGACGCTGCTCACCTTCGTGAATCACCGGGCCGACCTCACGTATCTCATCGGCGAGATGATCGGCGAGCTCAACATCGGCCACGCCTACGTCGGCGGCGGCGACTACCCGAAAGCCGGGCGTGTGCAGCAGGGGCTTCTCGGCGCGAAGCTCTCGCGCGACGCCTCGACGAAGCATTACCGCATCGACGAGATTCTCGAGGGGCAGAACTGGGACGCGAAGCTCCGCTCTCCGCTCACCGAGATCGGAGTCGACGTGAAGCAGGGGGAATACATCGTCGCCGTCAACGGCGTCTCGACCGCCGGGATGCGCGATATCCACGAGTCCCTCTGGAACACCGCGGGCACGCAGGTCACGCTCTCGATCAACGGCTCGCCGAAGGAGTCGGGGGCGCGCGCGGTCGTCGTCGTGCCGATCGACGACGAGCGCGAGCTCTACTATTTCAACTGGGTGCAGCGGAACCTCAAAAAGGTCGACAAGGCCACGAGCGGCCGCGTCGGTTACGTTCACATCCCCGACATGAGCGCTGACGGGCTCAACGAGTTCGTGAAGTACTACTACCCGCAGACCCGCAAGGACGCGCTCATCGTCGACGTGCGCGGGAACGGCGGCGGGAACGTATCCTCGCAGATCATCGAGCGCCTCAGGCGCGAGGTGACGATGATCGACATCGCGCGCAACACGTCGTACGCCCCCGATCCCGACGGGACGATCGTCGGCCCGAAGGTGATGCTGCTCGACGAGTTCTCCGCCTCGGACGGCGACATCGTCGCCTACCGGTTCAAAAAGCACGGGATCGGGCCGGTCATCGGCAAGCGCTCGTGGGGAGGCGTCGTCGGGATACGCGGGAGCCTCCCGCTCCTCGACGGCGGCTATCTCAACAAGCCGGAGTATTCGCGGTACGACGCCGAGGGGAAGGAATGGATCATGGAGGGCAAAGGGGTCGAACCGGACATCCTCGTCGACAACGATCCCGCGCGTGAGTTCGCCGGCGAGGATCAGCAGCTCGACAAGGCGATCGAGGTAGTGCTCGACCTCCTGAAGGCGAAGCCGCCGGTCGTGCCGCCTCCGCCGCCGTACCCGGACAAGAGCCGGTAACGCCCGGATGGGAGCCGGCGACGCGCGAATGGACGCCGGCGAACTGATGATTGACACGATTCCGGCGTTTCGATAGGCTCGGCTCATTGGCGGTTCGTTTCGGTCCTTAGCAGAGGGAGGTTCGTATGAAGCCGGTGCGCGTGGCTCTGTTGTGCATGGTGCTCGTCGCTCTGTCGCTGTCCGCGGTGAGCGCTCAGGAGCAGTCGTGGAATTTCGCCGTGAAGGGCGGGCTCCTGCTGCCCGGAACAGTGACGGTCGATGCCGGTTATGGATCGGTAGACATCGACACGAACATGGGCTGGCTTTTGAACGCCGGCATCGACGCCATGTTGGCCCCGAAGCTCTCGATCGG
>JBFYZJ010000121.1:0-3915 GCA_041309565.1 Candidatus Krumholzibacteriota bacterium | reverse complement strand
GAGCTACCCCGATCTCAAGGCGAACACGAACATGCTCGCCCTCCAGGAGGAGCTCGCCTCGACCGAAAACAAGATCTCTTTCTCGCGGCAGCACTACAACGAGGTCGTCCTCGATTACAATACGAAGGTCGAGCAGGTGCCGTCGAACATCTTCGCCACGATGTTCAATTTCAAGGCCCGCGAGTTCTTCGAGATCGAGGAGCCGGCGGAGAAGCAGCCGCCGAAGGTGAGTTTCTCGTAATGGCCAGTTTGTACACGGCCATGTCGGCCAACAAGCGGAACTCGTTCTTCATCATCGTCGCGATCACCGCCGTGCTCGTCATGCTCGGCTATTTCCTCGGGGAGTACTGGGGATCGGGCTACGGGGGCATCGTCATTGCGGTCCTCATCTCGCTCGTCATGTCGCTCTCGGCGTACTACGCCGGCGACAAGATGGTGCTCGGGGTGAGCCGCGCGAAGCGAATCGAGAAGAAGGACTATCCGCAGCTCTTCAACGTCATCGAGGAGCTCGCCATATCCGGCGGGCTCCCGATGCCGGCCGTTTACGTGATCGACGACACGGCGCCGAACGCCTTCGCGACGGGGCGCGACCCGAAGCACGCGTCCGTGGCCATCACGACGGGGCTCATGCAGAAGCTCAACCGGGACGAGCTCCAGGGGGTCATGGCGCACGAGCTCTCGCACGTCGGGAACCGCGACATCCTCTACGCGACGATGGTGGGGATCCTCGTCGGATCGATCGCGATGATGAGCGATTTTTTCATGCGGAGCTTCTTTTGGGGGGGCGGGAGGCGCAGGCGGAGCGACGGAGAGGGAGGGGCGGGGGGCGCGATTCTCCTCGTCGTCGCCATCGCGCTCGCGATTCTCGCGCCGATCTTCGCGAAGCTCCTGCAGCTCGCCGTCTCGCGGCAGCGGGAATACCTCGCCGACGCCTCGGCGGTGAAGCTCACCCGCTACCCCGAGGGGCTCGCCTCCGCGCTCCAGAAGATCGCCGGGGACAAAGAGGTGCTCGAGGTGGCGAACCGCGCCACGAGCCACCTCTACATCGTGAACCCGATCAAGCCGTTCGAGAAGCGCGCGAGCAACCTCTTCAGCACGCATCCGCCCATTCAGGAGCGCATCGCGCGCCTGCGGGCGATGCGGTAGCGAGCGGGCGGCCCGGGGCGGTCATGCGCGAGCGCCCTCGCCGCGGCCCGGCGCCGTCATGCGGTCGGTTCGTCGATCAGGAGCTTCCCCCGGTCCATGATCAGTCTCCCGTCGAGCTCGACGGTCGGATGCATCACGATGCCGTCGAGATGGACCGGCACGTCGACCGTTCCTCCCATCGACATGTTGTTTCCGAGCGCGATGTGAATCGTGCCCATGATCTTCTCGTCCTCGAGAATGGAGCCGGTGATCCGGGCGGCGTCGTTCGTCCCGATGCCGAACTCGGCCACGTTGAACGCCTTCTTGCCGAGCGGCTCGAGCTTCTCCCGCAGCGCCGCCGCCTCGGCGCCTCCCGAGATCTCGACCGCGGAGCCGTTTTTGACCCGGATCGTTATGGGCGTCTTGCCGGTCAGCGTGCCGATGCCGGACATCGAGCCGTCGACGACGAAGACGCCGCTGGAAGCGCCCTCGACGGGCATGAGGTACGCCTCGCCCGAGGGAAGGTTGCCGAAACCGCCGGGCTCGTGGATGAGCCCCGTGGAGGGGATCGCCTTGATGCCGTCGATCGGCAGCGTTATGTCGGTGCCGGCCGCCGTCGTCACGCGGAGGAGCTTTCCCGCGGTGAGCAGCTCCGTGGCGCGCTTCGTGCGCTCGGCGATCGCGTAGTAATCGGCGTTGAGGCACCGGATCATCGTCTCCCGGAGAATGCCGGGCATCGTCGCGACGCGCGCGCCCGCCTTGCACGCCTCGCGGCGGGCGGCCGTGTGGGTGAGGGAGCGCGCGGTCGGCGCCACGACGACCTTCGCGTGCGCCATGGCGCTCGTAACCGATTCGGGCGGCTCCTCGCCGTCGCGGCTCCGCACCTCCATCTCGATGACGACCGGATCGTTCCCGAGGGAGAGCGCCGCCTCGCGGAGCGCCGCTCCGATCTCGCGGAGCTTCGTGTCGGTGACGATGAGGAGCGATTCCCCCCGTTGCAGCTTCAAGCAGTCCTTGAGCGCGATGGTCGCGGCCTCGAGCAGTTCTTTGTCCATGGTTCCTCCCTTATCGTGAGCGAAACTCCTCCGGCATCTCGGCGGTCGCGGCGATCTCCTTGCCGGTCACGGGATGAGCGAATCGCAGCTTCCAGGCGTGGAGAAAGAGCCTTCCGCCCGAGCTCGAGAGCGCGCCGTATTCCTTGTCCCCCACGATCGGATGCCCGATCGAGGCGAGGTGCGCGCGGATCTGGTGCGTCCGCCCGGTGCGCAGCGATACCTCGAGCAGCGTCCGGTCGCCGGGCAGCTTCTTGACGATCGTGTACGCCGTATGGGCTTCTTTGCCCGCTTCGGCGACCGTCGTATGCGACTTCGCGCCCTTGCTCGTGACGAGCGGGGCGACGATCTCGCCGGTCGGCGCGGACGGCGTCCCCTCGACGACGGCGAGGTACGTCTTGCGCACGTCGCCGCGCGACAGCGCCCTGCTCAGGGCGCGCGCGGCGGCTCGCGTCTTGGCCACGATGAGTGCCCCGCTCGTGAGCCTGTCGAGGCGGTGCACCGGCGTATAGGGGAAATGGATCCCCATCGGGCCGTTCCCCGGTGAACCTCCGGCCGGTCCCTCGCCGGGCAGCCGGAGATCGAGCTGGAACTGCCGGTCGTCCTGATTCCGCCGGGCCCTCGACACGCCGGGCCTGGCGCCGGTTTTCTTCCGCCGGTACTCCTCGAGCAGGTCGAGGAGAGAGCCCTTCTCCTTCTGGTTCCCCGGCTGAACGACGAGCCCCGCGGGCTTGTCGATGACGAGGAGGGAGATGTCTTCGTAGATGACGCGTATGTCCCTCCCGATGCCCCCGCCGCGCTTCGTTCGCCGCGGCTCGGCGCGCGCCGGCTTCCGGCTCTCCTCGAACTCGGCGAGGTCGATCGCGACCACGTCTCCCGCCTTCAGCCTCGCGTTCCCGAGCGTCTTCGCGCCGTTCAGGAAGATGAGCCCCTTGCGCAGCAGGATCTGGGTGACGCCGAACGGCATGCCGGGAAGCGATGCCCTGATGAAGCGGTCGAGCCGCGATCCGTGCCATTCTCCCGTTATCGAGAAGCGCTTCATGGCTCCAGTTTCTCCATGCGCATGACCCGCGGCGTCGCGCCGGAATAGGACACGTAGAGACAGGGCGCGGCGCGCAGCGCCTCCTCGCGCCCCGTCACCGCGAACGCCGCGCGCCCGGGGCGCTCGAGAGCGATCGCGTCGGCGAGGTAGGGGAAGGCGAGCGGCGGTTCCTGGACGGCGATCCTGTCGAATCCGGGAAATCCGTCGCTCTCCTCGACGATCGTCCTGACGGTCTCCCGGTACATCATCGTGAAGTCGTCCCATTTCCTTTCGAGCCGCGCTTCCCGCATGAGCGATCCCGTCAGCACCACGGCGAAGATCGCGATCGCCGCTCCCTGTCGGGCGCGGGCGTGCTCCTTCCAGATCATCGAGAGCAGGAGCGCCGCAAGCAGGGCCGTTCCCACCGACGAGAGGTAGTAGTAGCGGTCCTGGCTGATCGAGTCGGTCGAGAAGAAGCGGTACCGGAAGAACGAGGCCGGAAGGAGCGCCAGGAGGGACCAGCCGACGGCGAGGGTCATCTCGCGCATCCGCTTCAGCGCCCAGCCGGCCGCAAGCAGCACGAGGATGACGGGAATGGCGGCGAGCTCGGGGCCGAGGGCGCTCGTCGGCTCGGGGATGTAATTCCCTTTGGGATAGACGAGCGAGAAGAGCGGCCACGGATAGAGCTGGAAGAGGAAGCCGCCGGCAGATCGGAAG
>JBFYZJ010000120.1:0-3190 GCA_041309565.1 Candidatus Krumholzibacteriota bacterium | reverse complement strand
CGCGAAATCTCCGCTCACCACAAGGTTCCCCCCCGTGCCGTGCCGTTTTCCCGTGTTGCTTGATATACGCGGGACGCGTTCAAAGAGTTCCCCGAGGCGGCTCCGCGCGCACGAAATCGCTCGTTTCCATGGGAAGGGATGAACGCTTCATGAAAAAGTTGTACACGCGCGGCAGGATGGGATGCATCTCCGCCGCGACGCGATTCTCCCTGATCCGCTCCGTCAGGCCGCTCGGGGCGGGGATGCTGAAGAGGAGCACGCAGACGAGGCTCACGAAGAGCACGCCCTTCGCGGCGCCGAGGACCGCCCCGCCGATCCGGTCGACGGGGCCGAGAACCGTGACGCTCACGATCTTCTGCAGGAACAGGCCGATCAGGTGGAACACGAGCGCGACGGCGATGAAGACGACCGCCGAGAAAAAGAAGCGGACGATCGGATAGGAGATCCTCGTCGATCCCTCGAACCGGTGCGCGAAGGCGTGACCGAGGTAGTAGGCGCCGATGAACGCCGCGATGAGGCCGACGATCTCGAGAAGCTGGCGCACGAGCCCGCGACGAATCCCGTCGATGAAGAAGAAGAGGACGACGAGCCCGATGACGATCGTGATGACGGTGTCCATGCCCATTCTCAAGCCTTTCCGAGAAGCTCGGAAACGACGCGGTTGACCGCGGCGCCGTCCACTTTCCCCTTGAAGCGCTTCATTATTTCGCCCATGACCCGCCCCATGTCGCGCGGCGTCGACGCGCCGAGATCGGCGATGACGCGCGCCGCCTCGCGGCGGATATCCTCGTCGCTCATCTGCTCGGGCAGATAGGACAGGACGACGGCGAGCTCCGCGTCCTCCTTGGAAACGAGATCCTCCCGCGACGCCTTCCGGTACTCCTCGATCGACTCTTTGATCCGGCGCGCGTAGCTGGCGATGACGGCGAGCTCCTTCTCGTCGGAAAGCTCCTCGCGCTCCTCGAGCTCGGCGTTCCTGAGCGCGTTGAGGATCATGCGCAGCGTGCCGATGCGCGGCTTATCCTGCGCCTTCACCGCGATCCTGAGATCTTCCTGGATCCTCTGGGCGATGACATTACCGGCCATCGAGACCCCCCCTTGCTCCGATCTGCTGGAATCCCCTTGGGCGCAGTATACGTGCGGCCGGGCGCGATTGTCAAGCCGGGCATCCGGCCGTCGTGGAATCCGGCCGCCGCTTCAAGCCGGTTCCTCGCGGATGCTCATGAGGAGGTACGCGAGACAGATCGCGGCGGTTTCAGCCCGCAGCCTGAACGGACCGAGCGAGACGGGCCGGGCGCCCCGGGCGACGAGCCGCTCCAGCTCATCGGGGCTCAATCCCCCCTCGGGGCCGACGATCCCGAGAACGGTTCCCCGCTCCCCCGGCCCGGTCCCGGGGACGGGGGATATCGCATGCTGATCGGCGACGAACGCCGCGGCGTAATCGGGGATCAGATCGAGGAGCGAGCCGTAGCTTTCGATCCGGTCCACCGAGGGAATGTACGGGCGGCCCGACTGCTTGCACGAGGCGGCGATTTTGCGGCGGATTCTCTCGACCTTGAGGTCCCCCTCGTCTCCCTCTCCCCGCCAGACGCTTCGTTCGGCCCTGAAGGGAACGAGCCGGCGAACGCCGAGCTCCGTGCACTTCTCGATGGCGATGTCGAAACGGGGCGCCTTGATGATCCCGATCGCAATGTCGACCGGGGGAGGCTCCGGAGCCTTCGAAAACGACAGGACTTCGAGAACGGCCTCGCGGGCGGCGATGCGCATCAGGCGCGCCTCGAACGTCCCGCCGCGGCCGTCGATGAGTTTCACGATATCGCCGACGCGCACACGAGAGACCCCGACGCAGTGATGGAACTCGGGGCCGTCGAGGACGATCGTACCCGCCTGCTCCGCTCCGGGCGGAACGAGAAAGAACCGGTCGCTCGCGCTACGACTGGATCTTCGAGCCGATTGCCGGGGGCTTTTCTCTGACCTTTTTCTCGAGTCCCTCAAAGGCTTCACGCTCTTCTTTGGTGAGATTCCGCGGGGTCCACGCGACGAGGCGGACGAGCTGATCCCCCCTGCCGTATGAATTGAGATGTGGAATACCTTTCCCTTTGAGGCGCAGAATCTTGTGTGATTGCGTGCCGGCGGGCACCTTGATGGCGGCGGTGCCATCGAGCGTCGGGATCTCGATGCGGGCGCCGAGCGCCAGCTGCGCGAAGCTCACGGGAAGATCGCACGCGATATCATAGCCGTGGCGCTCGAACGTCGGATCCTCGAGCTCTTCAATGAGGATAATGAGGTCGCCGTCCGGCCCGCCCCGCGTTCCCGCGTCCCCTTGTCCCTCGAGCCTGATGTAGTTCCCCGTCGCCACTCCCGCCGGAATCTTGACCTCGACGTTCTTGCTCCCCTCGACGGCCGCCGCGCCGCCGCATGCCGGGCACGGGTCGGTGATGACCGATCCCTCCCCGCCGCACGCCGGGCATGCCTGGATGTTGACGAACTGCCCGAAGAGCGATCGCGACATCTGGCGCAGCTCTCCCGTTCCGTGGCAGGTCGCGCAGGTCTGCTTCGACGATCCTTCCTTCGTGCCCTTTCCCTTGCACCGGTTGCAGGGCACCATCTTCGTCACCTTGATCTTCTTGGTGACGCCCGTCGCGATTTCCTGGAGATTGAGCTGGAGACGCACCTGGAGATCGTTGCCGCGTCCCGCCGATCGATCGCGCCGCCGTCCGCCCCCCCCGCCGCCGAAAACATCGTCGAACCCGAAGCCGCCGAAATCGCGCATGAACGCGCGCAGCGCGTCGCTCAGATCGAATCCCTGCGAGAAGCCCTCGAAGCCCTGAGGACCGGCCCCCGAAACGCCGCCGTGGCCGAACTGGTCGTATCGCGCGCGTTTATCCTTGTCGCGGAGAACTTCGTAGGCCTCGGTCGCTTCCTTGAATTTCTCCTCGGCTTCCTTGTTCCCCGGATTGCGGTCGGGATGGTATTTCAGGGCGAGCTGCCGGTAGGCCTTCTTGATCTCGTCGACGGCCGCACTCCGGCCGACGCCGAGCACCTCGTAGTAGTCCCTTTTGTCCATTCCTCCCCAAACTCACCGTTCACGGAACCGAACGAACGACGGCCGGCTAGGCCCGGTCCGAGTAATCCATCTTGGCGCTCGAATTATACATGAGCTCGGCGATACGATAAACGGCAATCGAGA
>JBFYZJ010000119.1:0-3374 GCA_041309565.1 Candidatus Krumholzibacteriota bacterium | reverse complement strand
CCTCGCCTAGCACCTGGCCTTCGACTGCGGCCTCCACGTCCTCGTGCTCCTCACCGACATGACGAACTACTGCGAGTCGCTCCGCGAGATCTCGACGGTCCGCGAGGAGATTCCGAGCCGCAAGGGCTACCCCGGCTACCTCTACAGCGATCTCTCGAACATCTACGAGCGGGCGGGCATGGTGAAGGGGCACGCCGGGTCGATCACGCAGATGCCCATCCTGACGATGCCGAACGACGATATCTCGCACCCGGTGCCCGACCTGTCCGGATACATCACGGAAGGGCAGATCGTGCTCGAGCGCGAGCTCGACCAGCGGAACATCTACCCGCCGATCGCGGGGCTCCCGTCCCTCTCGCGGCTCATGAAGGACGGCATCGGCGAGGGAATGACGCGCGGCGACCACGCGCACATCGCGAGCCAGCTCTTCGCCGCCTACTCGCACGTGAAGGACGTGCGGGCGCTCGCCGCCGTCATCGGCGAGGAGGAGCTCACGCCGCTCGACAAGACGTACCTCGATTTCGGCAACCGGTTCGAACGCGAGTTCCTGAGCCAGGGGGAATACGAGGACCGGACCATCGAACAGACGCTCGACATCGGATGGAAGGTGATCTCCTACCTGCCGAAGGACGAGCTGCACCGGATTTCCGAAGAGGAGCTCAACAAGTATTACGGGAAATAGCGTATGGCACGGTACGAAATAGCGCCGACCAAGACGAACCTCATGAAGGTGAAGCGCGATCTCGGCTTCGCCAACGAGGGCTGGGAGCTTCTCGACCAGAAGCGCAAGATCCTCGTCGTCGAGCTCATGCAGCTCATCGACCGCGCCGTCGAGGCGCAGGAGGATGTCGAGAAGCGGCTCGCCGTCGCGTTCAGCGCGCTCGATCAGGCGATGCTGCGGATGGGGCGCCGGGACCTGACCCTCGTCTCCACGGGGATACACATCCGTTCCGACATCAAGTTCTCCGAGCGGCGCGTCATGGGAGTGTCGATTCCCAAGGTGCGGGTCGAATTCGACGACAAGTCGCCGTACGTGGTGGCCGTCGAGAGCAGCATCTGGCTCTCGGAGGCGAACGTTCGCTTCCGCGAGGTGCTCAAGCTCATCGGAACGCTCGCCGAGGCGCGCATCGCGCTCATGCGTCTGTCGCGCGAGGTGGCGAAAACGATCCGGCGCGTCAACGCGCTCGAGAAGGTCTTCATTCCCGACTACGAGGAAACACTGAAATATATCAACATGTCGCTCGAGGAAATGGATCGCGAGGCGTTCTTCATCAACAAGCTCATTAAAAGCCATCTTCAGAAAAGGAAAGAGGCTGCGCTATGACCGGCACGGCGAATCCGTTCGGCAAAATCCTGCTGTATATCGACGGAAGCGAATCATCGATCACGGCCGCCCTGTTCGCGATCGCGCTCTCGAAAGCGCACGGCTCGGTTCTCAGGGTCATCTACATCGTGAACGAGAACCTCCTCGGCGAGCTCCTCGGCGCGAAGGTCTTCGTGCAGATGGAAAAGATGGATTACGAACGGGACCTCGAGGACGACGGCAAGCGCAAGCTCAACTACATCGTGAAGCTCGGCGAGAAGAAGGGCGTCAAGATCGAGACGATTCTCCGCAAGGGAGTCGTTCACGAGGAGGTCGCCCGCGAGGTCGTCGCGAGCGACTGCGATCTGCTCATCCAGGGGGAGCTCGGGGAGGTGCTGAGCCTCCGCGACTCGTTCTACGAAGAGGGGGAGCGGATCCTGCGGAAGGCGACCTGTCCCGTTCTCATCGTGCGGAACAAGCAGAAGGTCGACCGGCTGTACGAGTCGGTGTGACGCAGTTCGGGCGCCCGTTCGCGCCGGAAACGAGGGCCTTGCGCGCGGACTGGGCGTTGATTATGTTCCGTGAATATCGGGGCGCCTGCGCGAACGGCACCCGAGGAGGCAACGAGCAATGAAGCTGAGCGATTTTATCACGCCCGGTCATGTGAAGATCGATCTCGATGCGGACAGCAAGGAAGACATCATCGAGGAGCTCGTGTCGCTGCTCGTGGAGACGAGCGACGTCTCGGATCCCGACGCGGTATACGAAGCCGTGATGAGCCGGGAGCGCGAGGGATCGACCGGGCTCGAGAAGGGCGTGGCGATTCCCCACGCGAAATGCGACGCGGTGAAGAGCCTGAGCATCGTCATCGGAGTTTCGCGCTCCGGCGTCGATTTCGCCGCGCAGGACGGCAAGCCCTCCCATCTCTTTTTCCTCATGGTGGCGCCGACGTCCGAGTCCGGCCCCCACGTGCAGGCGATCGCCAAGATCGTCAAGATGATCAAGCTCGACAAATTCAGGAAAAAGCTGATCGACGCCAAGAAGCCGCAGGACGTCGTCGACGCGATCGCGCGCGTCGAGAACGGCGAGGATGCGGAATGAGCGCGGGCTCGCGCGTCCCCTGACGCGCGGCGATTCACCCTTCCGTCGAGCATCACGATGAAACAATCCGCCGCAGAAACGGTCATCGGCTACTTCGGCTTTCCGAGGCGGCGTGCGCTCCGCGAGGCGCGCGAGCGGTTCGGTCCGGATCTCCCGCTCGTGGATCTCGACGTCGACAGGGGTTCCCCCGACGCGGGCATCCTGCCGGCGACGACCTGCCGGATCGTGGCGAACATCGTCGATAACGCCGTGCGCCTCGGACCCTCGCTCGCCGCGATCGTCGCGGCCGTCGGGGAGGACAAGTGCGATCGCGGGAGGTACGCCGCGTTTCTCCTGCGGACGATGGGGTTCCCCGTCATCGAATCGCGCTTCCCCGTCGAGGAGCTCGAGAACAGGCCGCTCGTCTTCTCCCGCGCCCGGATGCCCCTGAACGAGAAGGTCGACCGCATCATGGCGACCGTCGTCGATCCGGCGCCGCCGGCGCAGCCGCCCCCCGCCTGCGCGCCGACGCACGGCTTCTGGGGTGTGCCGCCGCACGATTTCCGTGTCCTCTCCCTCTTTCCGGAGACGACGCACGTGTACGGGTGGACGCGGTGCGTCGAGGCGGGGCGCCCGTCGGACGTCGAGCTCGAGTGCTTCGTCGACGAGGGCGTTCCCACCGTGTTCTTCACCCAGAGCTTCTGCGCGAAGCAGGATCTCGCGCATCGCCTTGCGGAGCGGCACCGGGGGCTCGCCGTCGATTGCCACGGGGAGATCAACGATTCGATCATGGCGAAGGTCGAGGCCTTCGTGAGGTTGTCGCGATGAAGATCGCAGACTGCGGGAGCACGTACTCGAAGATCCTCGATCTCGAATCGGGCCGTCTCGAGATCGTCTCGACGAAGGATCTCGTCCGGCGCGCGGGCGAGCGGTACGACGCGGCGACGGGGCACTGCGCCCGCGGCAGGTGCGCCGTCTACCGGAACGAGCT
>JBFYZJ010000118.1:0-8309 GCA_041309565.1 Candidatus Krumholzibacteriota bacterium | reverse complement strand
TTTCCGTCGCCGATGACGATCGTTTTCATGTCCCCCATGCCGGCGGGCATTCCCATGTCCTCCATGCCCTCCATGGAGACCTCGACGCGGAACTTCGGTCCCTTGCTGTAGAGGAGCGTGTTCGATTTGAAGGAGCCTTCGGACGACGGCACGTCCATCTCCATCTCCCAGGTCAGATCCCTGACCCCCTGCTGGTGCTTCGTGCAGCTCTCGATCATCCGCTTCGACAGGCTCTCCCACGTCTCGGCGGTGCCGCACGCGGGAAGCATCGATCCCGAAGCGAGCAGAACGAGGGCCGCTGCGGCCGCAAGGATAATCGAACGTTTCATCGGATACCTCCTATCTGAGCATCTCGCGCATCGGATCCCACGCGGGAAGCGTTTCGGGCTTCGTCGCGAGGATCGAGAGAACCTCCGGCGAAACGAAGCTCTTGTTGACGATCACGCCGTAGACGTACTGGTCGAACCAGTCGTCGTACATGGTCCAGTAGCCCTTGTCGCCGATGTCGGTCCCCCACGAGTTCTCGACGCGCCACTTCGCGGGCTTCCCCCCGGCGAGCGTGTCGGCGCCGACGAAGACCATCGCGTGGTTGGGCGAGCTGTCGAAATAGAGAATCCGCTCGGCCTTCGTGAGCTCCATGTCCACGCCGAGGAGCGAGCGGAAATCGTACATACCGAGGGCGAAGATGCCGTCCTTCTTGTTGTTTTCGGCGCCCGCGTCGGCGGCGAACCACACCGGCTCCCCCGCGTAGAGCGCCTTGAGGACGAATCCCTTCACGTCGCGGACGCTCATGTTGACGAAATCCATGTCGGGGGCGTCCGCGAGGTTCCGGTCGTACTTGATCCGGTAGTATTTGCCGTACGGCTTCGCCGGGTGATCGAAGATCGCGACGTAGTCGTCGAGCTTCACGCCGACGACGTCCCGGTAGAACGACAGCGGCGTGTGCTTCGCCTCGTGGACCTTCCCGTCCTTGTCCTCGTAGCGCCAGACGAACTCCCGCGGCGGGAGCCCGAGGTGCAGAACGAGGAGCCGGTACACGTCCTTGAGCATCTCGATCTTGCGGGCCTGGAGCGCGGACCCCTTCGCCCCCTTCGCGCCCATCGCCCGGAGCTCGACCGCGTCGCGGCGCAGGAGCCGCGCGAGGAGCGCGTTCATCATGCCGGTGTTCTTCGTGTTGTTCGTCTCGGGCATGACCCCTTTCGGCACCACGCCGTACTTGTCGATGAGCACGACGACGAACGACCACCAGCCGCCGTCGGGGATCGGATCCTTCGTGAACACCTGCAGCTCGCGGTCGTCGAGATCGCGGTCGTGCGTTTCGATCACGGCCTCGAGGAAGAGGTTCGCCTTCTCGAGCTTGTCCCAGAAGAAGAGATGGGGCTGCGACAGCTCGAACTCCGAGAGGTTGTATTTCTTCATGACGGCGGGGCGCATGATGTTGAGCCCCGCGAAGAGCCAGCACCGGCCGCTCGAGGCCTGATCGGTGACGCCCTTCGCGTCGACCTTGTAGTTGAACAGGTCGTCGTGCCGGTTGTAGAGCTCGCGGTTCAAGGCGAGGCTCTTGATATCGTTGCTCGTGATGGCGTTCATGAGGGCGCGCGTCTGCGCGTCCATCTTGAACGACGACTCGATCTCCTTCAGCACCTCGGGGGTGAGCGCAGGCCCCTTCTGGGCGAACGAAGGCGCCGCGGCGAGGAGCAGGACGAACGTGAGAACGGCCGGAACGACTGTGAGGCGAAGGGCCTTCATTGAGCGGTCTCCTTTCTTGTGCTTTCGGTACCGTACATCAGGGGGCATGAGAATAACGCATCGGCGCGCGCCGTTCAATCAAAAGACGAGCTCGGCCGCGCCCTCGGGAATCCACGTGCGATCGCCGTTTTCCAGTTCCACCTGCCACCAGCCGGGGCGCTTCTCGATGAGCCGGAACTCGCTCCCCGCGTGGAGCGGCTCCTTGAAGCTCGGCTGGTAGCTGTCGGCGTCTCCCATGCGGCCGATCGTCTCCTCGGCGACGATGACTCCCGCGGGCGTCCGCGCGAGGTTCGCCGCGTCGAAGACGAGCGAGACGAGGAACACGGCGCTCGCGACCGCCGCGACGGCGATCACGATCTTGAGCCAGCCCGCCTTCAGGAGGAGCCGTGCCCCGGCGGCGACCCAGAGCGCGCCGAAGGATATCGCGAAGATGACGAGCTTGAGCCGCGACGGAACGTCATAGTGAAGGAAGAAGAGCGTCTTGAGCACCTGCTCCTTCTGCCGCACCTCGATGCGGTCCGCGCGCCGGTTGCGGGCGTAGTCGAGGTTCTGGCGGAGATTGGCGTCGTTCCGCATGAAGAGCTCGGCGCGCTTGTAGTTGAGAATGGCGCGCCCCGTGTCGCCGAAGCGGAAGTAGGCGTTCCCGACGTTGTAGTAGAGCCTGCCGTTCCGCACGCCGCCGTTCTTCGCGATCGCCTCGTAGTGGAGGATCGCCTCCCGGTAGTAGGCCTTCGCGGCGTCGGGATCGCTCCGGTCGAGCTCCATCGCGCGGCGGAAGCCCTGCTCGGCCTGCGCGAGGTGGGTCGAGAGATCCCGATCGCTCGGGCGCGCATCGGCGCCCGGCATGAGCATCATCGATATCAAAATCGCCGGAATCAGTCGTATACGCATCGACGAGTCCTTACTTCCGTCTCTCTCGAGCCACACTTGCGCTGAGGCGACTCGCGTGAGTGGCGCCCGCCGCCCGTTTCAATGCCTCGGACCGGAATTGATCGGCGTAGAAATCGAGAAGCCGTCGGATCATCTTCTGATACTGCGTTCCGTTCTTCTTTGCAGCTCGCTTGAAAAAATCAACGCTCGACTTGCTCAGGGAAATCGTCACTTTCACGTTATCCTCTTTGAAAACGAGATCCTCCGGCGGAGGCAGGAAATCCTCCACAAGTTCAAGCTCTCCCATCGGTTCATCCGTGTATTCGATTTTTCTCTTCATAGATCTTTCTCCCTTTTCGCCACAATCCAGCGCCGAATATGCGGACCACTCCCGCTCGTATCGTAAATCGCACCGTTACGATCCCAGGCCCGACGCGCCCGATACAATAAAATCGCACCTCGGCTTCACTGTGGCCCCTGTCCCTGACGATAACTCGATTCGGATCGTCGAAGGCATACTGCGCAATCTCGAAGGATACACCGTGCTTGAAACGTTTCTCCCGATCCTTCTCCCGATCCCACTCGACCCCCTCACGTCCCATACATTCATTATACGAATATATTGCAATTATGCAATACTAGAATATGTATAATATTACATATCTTTCGTCCGCTCGATGGCCTGAGCCGCGTCCAGAGCCCGCTTGATGAAGCCATGCGGGTCCGCCGCCGGCGAATGGTCCCCCGCGTAGGCGCCCGCCTCGCACGAGCCCATCACCTCGCGCATCGCGGCGATCGCCTCGGGCGAAGCGCCTTTCTCCCCGAGAATCCTCACGACGTCCCCCGTCGTGAGGGTCGCACCGGCCGTGGAGAACTTGTCGCCGAGGTACTCCCGCATCGCGCCGAGCACCTGCTCGCAAAGCGGCGCGCCCGAGACGCCCTGTTTTCCGATTCCTTCGAGGCGCCGCTTCAGCCGCCTGAAGGCGCTCCGCGCCGCGCGCCCGTCGACGTCCGCCTCGCGGCGGCGCCGCGCGATCGTCGTCGTGAGGAGCGCCACATACGCGGCGAGCGGCAGGAAGAGCGCTGCGAGCCACGGGGGGCTCGAGAGCGCCGACACCAGCCCGAACTGCTGCGGCTTCAAGACGCCCGGGCCCTCGTAGTTGTACGCGATCCCTTCCTTCCATCCCTCGAGCGGATTGCCCAACGGACCCGACGAGACTCCCTCCGCGTCAACCGCGGTCACGACATTCGTCGTATGGACGACGATCGGAATGGGGGCGGTCGAGACCGTCTCGTAGCGTCCCTTCTTCGTATCGAAATAGGAAAGCGCGATCGGCGGGATCTCCTTCACGCTCTCGTTCTTCGCGCGGATCGTCTGCGTGAAGACCTTCGACGAGCCCGCGATCTTGCCGTCCGCGCGCTCGTCGGGGATCTTGAAGTAGGTCGCAAGCTCCGTCTGATTCCCGAGCGGCGGGAGATCGACGTGCCCGAGGTAGTCGGGGCCGGAGAGCGTCACCCTCAGCGTGATCGGGTCCCCGACGCTCACGTCGAGCGGCGAGGCGCTCGCTGAAATCCTGTATTCGCCGATGTGCCCGCCGAAGCTCGCGGGGCGCCCCTGCGCCGGGAGCTCCTTCACGGCGAGCGCGAGATTGTTCGAGGGCACGACGTACTTCTTCATCGCCCCGCGCCGCGCCCCGAAGAAGCCATCGTTGAAGAAATCGTTGAAGAAATCGCGGCCGCGGAGGCTCCCGCTCACCGCGGCGCACTGCACGCTCGACTCGGGGATGACGAGCGAACCGGCGCGCTTCGGGACGAGAGCGAACCGGAAGGTCACCGTCGCGTACGTGCGGCCATCGAGCGTGGCGGTGCCCTTGTCGGCGACGACGGCGCGGTTGCCGACGGGGAAGCGGTAGTTCTTGGCCGGGTCGAAGGCCGCATCCGGCGTCTCGACCGAGTAGTCGGGGCTGTCGAGGAGAGGCGCCGAGAACGCGAACTCCTGCACGTCGCGCCCGATGTACCACGTCACGGTGAGGATCACCGGCTCGCCGACGTAGCAGCTCGCGCGCGAGAGGCTCATGCGCAGCTTGAAGTCCTGCGTCTCGACCGGCGTGTCCACGCCGACCACGACCGCGTTCGCGTTATAGCTCTGCCCCTTCACCTTGACGGGAACGGCGGGGATCGTGAGCCGCCCCTTGCGTTTCGGCGTGAGGTTGAACTGCATGATGAAGCGCCGCTGCACCTGCCGCTGCATCTTGCCGTTGATGACGCTGATCGACTGGCTGCTCGAGTTCTGCCCGCCGAGGTACTGCGCGGAGAAATCGGGGCCGAAGGCCGAGACGTCGGGGGGCGTGGCGTTGTCGGCGCCGTGGACGACGAGCTGGTAGACGAAGGTTTCGCCCATGTAGACCGTCTCGGACTCGACGTCGGCCTGGACGACGACGTCCTGGGCCGCGGCGCTCGCCGCGAGCCCCGTCGCCATGAAGGCCGTGATAATGAGGTATGCGAGAATGCCGCGGGCGCGCACCTTCTACCAATCCTTCCCCACCGGCCGGTATCCGCCGGACTGGCGCTGCTGCTCCTTGCGATCCTCTTTCTCCTGATCGAGAATGTCCCGCGCGGTGGCGTCGCGGGCAAGCTCTTTCTTCGGCTCGTCCTTCTTCTCGGCTTGCTGAGCGCCCTGCTTTTCCTTGTCGTCCTGCTTCTTCTGATCCTTGTTTTCCTCGGCGCCCTGCTGCTCTTGCTGTTGCTGATCCTGCTGCCCCTCTTGACCCTGCTGGCCCTGTTGCTGCTGATCCTGCTGCTGTTGCTGCTGGTCCTGCTGCTCCCCCTGTTGCTGCTGCCGCTGCTGCTTATCGAGGAGATCCTTGATCTTGAGGCGCGCAATCTCGAGATTCTCGGCGGCCATCTCGTTCTCGGGATCCTTCTCGAGCGCCGTCGAATAGTTCTTCACACTCTGCTGCAGGCTGTTGAGCGCGTTCTGGAGGTCGCTGTCCTCCTGCCGCTTCGCCTCCTCGAAATCGCAGTTCCCGAGGTTGTACCACGCCTTCGATTCCAACGGCAGGCTCTTCGTCTTCGAAGCGGCAGAGCGGAACTGCTCGCGCGCCTTCTCGAGATCCCCCTGCTTGTAGAACGCCGCGCCGCGGTTGAAGGCGACGATCGGCGATTCGGGCGCCTTCACCGACGCGCGGTCGTAGAGCTCGAGCGCCTTCGAGAAATCCTTCCTGTCGTACTGCCGGTTGCCCTTCGAGACGAGGCGGCCCGGCGACTCGGCGCGCGCCGCGCCGGCGCACACGCACAGGGCGATTATCACGAGGGCCTTCTTCATGCCGATTTGCGCCTCCTCTCCCCCACAATCGTCTCGGCCGCGAGCAGCCCGAGCGCCACGGCGAGGAATATCTGAAATTTCTCCTCGTAGAGCGTCATCGTCTTGGCCTCGAGGTCGCGCTTCTCCTCGCTCGCGACGAGCTTGAGGTAGACGTCGCCGAGATCGATCGCCCCGGTCGCGACGTTGAGATACTTCCCGCCCGGGGTCGCGTTCGCCATCTTGCGCAGCGTGTTCGCGTCGAGACGGCTCCACACCTCCTGCCCGTTGTACGTCATGAAAGCGCGGTTTCCCTGCCCGTCGGTGACCGGGATACGCCGCCCCTGCCCCTCGTCGCCGATGCCGATCGCGATGATGCGGATGCCCTTTTCGCCGGCCTCCTGCGCCGCCTCGACGGGGAACGAGTCGTGGTCCTCGCCGTCGGTGATGAGAATGACGTCCTTGTATTTCTTCTCCTGCGTGTCGAAGCCCTCGTCCATCGCCTTGCGGATCGCGTCCCCGATCTTCGTGCCGCCGCGCGAGACGGCGTTCACGTCGATGTCGTCGAGGACGAGGGTGAAGAACCCGTAATCGAGCGTGAGCGGCACCTTGAGCGCCGCGTTCCCCGCGAAGACGATGAGCCCCACACGGTCCCCCTGCAGCCGGTCGAGCATGTCCTTGATCGCGAGCTTCGAACGCTCGAGACGGTTCGGCACGAGATCCTCGGCGAGCATGCTCTTCGAGACGTCGAGGATGACCATGATGTCGCGGCCGCGGCGCTCGATCGTCTGCGGCTTCGGATTCCACGCGGGGCGCGCCGCGGCGAACGCCGCGAACGCCACGGCGAGCGTCACGAGCGCCGCTTTCGTCGCGCGTCCCGTCCCGCTCGCGCTGAGCCCGACGCGCTCGAGGAGATCCTCCTCGACGAACGCGCGGAGCGCCTGCCGGCGCCGGTAAGCCGCCCACACGTAGAGAAACACGACGACCGGCACGAGCCAGAGCAGGTGGAGCATATTGATGTTGCCGATGTGCATGGCGTTACGGAATCCTTCGGAAAATCGTGTTCGCGAGGGCGACCTCGGCCATCATCACGAAGAGCGCCGCGATCGCGAAGCTCGCGAAGAGCTCCTTGTAATCGACGAAGCGGACCGACTCGATCTCGCTCGTCTCCATCCGGTCGATTTCCTCGTATATCTCGCGGAGCGACTTCTCGTCCTCCGCCATGAAGAACTTGCCGTTCGTGATTTCGGCGACCTCGCGGAGCGTCTCCTGATCGACTCCCTCGGCCACCGGCACCTTGAAATCCCCGAAGAGCGTGCGCACGGTACGCACCGCTTCGGCGCCGCCCACGCCGATCGCGTAGATCTTGACGCCCCATTCCTTCGCGAGCGCGGCGGCCTCGGGAGGCTGGCGCCGCCCGTAGTTGTTCTGGCCGTCGGTGAGGAGGATCATGATCTTGCTCTTGATCTCGTATTCCTTCCCCCCCGACTCCTGCGCGTGGCGCGAGAGGTCTTCCTCCGCGGTGCGGAGCCGCGCCGCGGCGAGCGCGATCGCGTCCCCGATCGAGGTGCCGTCCTCGTTCTGCCGCGTGACGACCTTGACGCTCTCGAGGAATCGCATGAGCGCCCCGTGCTCGAGCGTGAGCGGCGCCATCGTGTCGGCGTAGCGCGCGAAGGCCACCATCCCGACGAGATCGTTCGGCCGCCCCTTGAGCGTCTTCCCGTTCCCCATGATGAACTCGGTGAACACGCTCTTCACCGCGGCGAGCCGGTCGGCGCGCCGCCCGAGAAAATCCATCTCGGTCCCCATGCTCCCCGAGCGGTCGAGGACCATCTCGATCGCGATCCCCTTCGTCACGTCCTTGACCTTCTCGTGCCCCTGCTGCGGCCGCGCGAGCGCCGTGACGAGGAGCACGATCGCGAGCACGCGGAGCATGAGGGGGAGCATGGCGAATGTCGTGCGGAAGGACGCCCCGGCGCGCCGGACGTTCCCGACGGTCGGGAAACGCAGCGTGCCCGGCCTCCCGAAGCGCCAGAGGTAGAGCGCGAGGACCGGGATGACGAGGAGGGCCAGGAAGGCCCACGGGGTCGCGAATCTGATGCCGTGGAACATATCGAGCGGCCTCAAGCGCCCGTCACGCGGCGCTGCCCGCGGGCGCGGCCTCGGCCTTCACCTCCTCCCGCTGCTTCGTCGCCTCGATGAAATCCTTGCACGTCGAGAAGGTGCGCTCGACGTCCTCGATGGAGGGCTCGAGCGCCGCGAACTTCACGAGATCGCAGTGAACGAGGAATTGCTTGAGAATGTCCTTCTTTTGCGCGTCCACCGGGAGGGCCGGGCTCACCTCGACGAGGAACTCCTCCGTCGTGCGCTCGGGCGCCTTGAGGTAGAA
>JBFYZJ010000117.1:0-3100 GCA_041309565.1 Candidatus Krumholzibacteriota bacterium | reverse complement strand
ATTCCTTGGCCCTGATCTCGTTCAGGTGCTCGACGTCCTTGTCGGTCGCGTGGCGGAGGACCTCCTTCATGTCGGCCTCGATCTCCCGCGCCTCGGCGCGCGTCAGGGAGATGATCTGCCCCATGTCCTCGCCGCGGTCCGCCTGCACGACGCAGTAGTTGCCGGTCCGGAGGTAGAGGGCCTTCGCGTTCCGGTAGAACTCTTTCCGCTGCGCCTTGAATTGCACTTCGATTATTTCCATAGCCATCAATCTAATACCACTCGTGCGCCAAATCAAGAAACAGATGCGTGAGCGTCAGCTCCAGATCCGCGTTCCGGCGGATGCTCTCGATCGCGGCCGATATTGTGCCGACGTCCCCGGAGAGGTCCCGCGCCGAAGACGCCGCGACGCGCGCGGCGCCGATCGTCCCGGCGAGGGCGCTGCGCTCCGCCTCTTCGACGAGCCCGTCGCGGTTCCTGACGAGGAGCCCGAAGAGAATGATCATCTCCTCGAGGAGCTCCGTGACCTCCTCGCGCGAATAGTGCCGGTTGCGTTTCCACGTCTCGCTGTAGCTCGCGATCTCCTCCGCCTCGGCGAGGAGCTCCTTCCGCTTCCCGTCGATGACGAGCCCGACGACCGCGGCGGCGTCCTTCCAGAGCTTGATGAGCCGCCCGTCGATGAATCCGATGCCGCGCCGCAGGTTTCCCTGCGCGAGCGCCGCGAGCCGCCGCGCCTCCCCCGGCTCGACCGCGAAGTACTCCTCGAGGAATCCCGCGACCGCGGTCGAGGGGAGCGCGTCGAAGCGGATCTCCTGGCAGCGCGAGCGGATCGTCGGGAGCAGCCGGTCGGGATACTCCGTCACGAGCGCGATGACGGCCGAGGGGGGCGGCTCCTCGAGGATCTTGAGGAGCGCGTTCTGCGCCTCCGCCGTCGCGAGGTGCGCCTCGAAGATCGCCACGACCGAGCGCTTCCCCTCGAACGGGTGCTTCGAGAGCGCCTCGATGACGAGCCGCACGAGATCGATGCCGATGCTCCGGCTCTTGCCCCCGAACTCCCCGCGCGCGAAGAAATCCTCGCGCCGCGATTCGACGACCTCCGGGAGCGCCGTGTCGATCTCCGCGTGGGGCACCGCGTAGATGAGGTGGAAGTCCGGATACTCGAGGGTCCGTATTTTGGCGCAGGCCGGGCATCGCCCGCCGGGGCCGCACGGCGCCTCCGCGCTCGAGCCCTCGCAGTTCAGGAGCGCGGCGAGCTTCACGGCCATGAGCTCCTTGCCCGAGCCCTCCGGCCCCGCGAAGATGAGCGACGGGGGCAGCTTCCCCGAGGCGGCGAGCCCTTCGAGGAGCGGCCCGGCGCGGGGCTGCGCGCGCGCGATCGTCTCGGCCGCCGCAAGAATGTCCATGCCCGTCGTGCCTTTCCGCGCTCCGGCCGGTCCGGGGACCGCCTATTTCCCGAGCCACTCGGCCGGGTCGAGCGCCTTCTTCGATTTCCGTATCTCGAAATGGAACGCGTTCCCCGTCCCCGCCGCCGATCCGCCCGCCTCCGCGATGACGTCCCCCGGATTCACCATCGCGTCCTTCCTGACGAATATCTTCGACGTGTGCGCATAGAGCGTGTAGTACCCCTGCCCGTGCGCGACGATGATGCAGTTGCCGAAGCCCGGCAGCAGGCTCGCGTACTCGACCTTGCCCCGGGCGACCGCGCGCACCGGCGAGCCGGCGCGCGTCTCGAAGTCGACGCCGGGATTGAAGGTCACCGTCCCGAACTCGGGATGCTTCGACTCGCCGAAGCCGCGCACGCGCCTGCCCTCGACGGGAGCGCGCATGCGCCCCTTGAGCGCGGGAAATTCCTTCGCGGCGCTCGCCTCCCAGGCCTCGGGCGCCGCGGCGGCCCGCTCCTTCTCGAACGCATCGATGATGGCGACGAGGTCGCGCTCCGCCTTGGCGAGCTGCTCGATCCGCTTCTGCGACGCGCTTTTGCTCGTCTTGAGCGCGGCGAGCGATTTCTTGCGCTTCTGCTCGTTCGCCTGGAGCCGCGCGAGCTCGCGCTCCTTCTCGCGCCGCGCGGCGGTCGCCTGCGAGAGCGATTCGGTGAGGTTCGCCTCCCGGCGCGCGACGTCGGTCTTGTGCCGGCGGACCTCCTCGACGAGGTTCGCGTCGTTCGCCGCGATGGTCGCGAGGAACTTGTACCGCTGGAGCAGGTCGCCGAAATCGTTCGCCTGCAGAAGCTCCTCCCACGCGTCCTGCGGCCCGCTCATGTACATTTCCCGGAGCCGTTTCGCGAGGATAACGCGCCGGCGGGCGAACACCGTTTCGCTGTACGCGAGATCGTCCCGGAGGCGCGTCACCTGCTGCTCGAGCATCTCCTCTTTTTCCGCGATGCCCGCCAGGAGCCGCTTCGTGAGCTTCTCCTCCCGCTCGAGCTTCGTGAGGTACCCGGCGATGTCCTTTTCCTTGCGCTCGACCTCCTCGATCTTCCTGCGCTCCGCGGCGATCTCCTCGCGGAGCTTCTGGAGCTCGGCGTCCTTCGCGCGGATCCGGTCGTCGAGGGAGCCCTCCTGCTGCTCCTGCGCGGCGAGCGCCGCGGCGAACGCGCAGAGGAGCGCGGCGATCGGCAGGAGCGTTTTCCGGGCGTTCTTCCAGCGCATAGTCATAGGGCCGTCCGGCGTCGTCACACCTTGAGGAAGCGCCGCATCGCGCCGTAGCTCGCGATCGCGCCGAGCAGGGCGCAGACCACGACGAACACGAGTATCGAATCGCTGCGGAGAAACAGCACCCCCGGCAGGGAGCGCTTCGCGAATGCGTGGATCACGGCGAGGAGCGCGATCGCGAGCAGAGACGCCACCGCACCCTGCAGCGCGCCCTCGACAAGAAACGGGATGCGGATGTACGCGTTCGTCGCGCCGACGAGCTTCGCCACCTCGATCGCCTTCTGCCTCGTGAGCACGGTGAGCCGCACCGTGTTCGCGATGACGAAAACCACGGAGAGGAAGATGATGATCCCGATGACGAGATCGACGAAGTAGAAGCCCCGGACGAGCTTTTCGCCGCGGCCGAGCCATTTTTCGCCGTAGCGGAACTCGTCGACGCCGTCCCACTTCGCCGCCTCGGCGGCGAGCTT
>JBFYZJ010000116.1:0-5015 GCA_041309565.1 Candidatus Krumholzibacteriota bacterium | reverse complement strand
CCATCCTCCGGCCCGCCCGTGATGATATTGACGACGCCGCCGATCGCCGCCGAGCCGTAGAGGATCCCGTGCGGGCCGCGCACCACCTCGATGCGCTCGACGTTCTCGCACGTGAGCTCGGAGAAGTCGAACGCCCCCGTCGTCGGGTCGTTGAGCGGAACGCCGTCCAGGAGGACGAGCACGTGGTTGCTGTTCGAGCCGCGCATGAAGACGCTCGCGGCCTTGCCCTCGCTCCCCATCCGCGCGACGCTCAAGCCGGGAATATCGCGCAGGAGGTCGCCGACGCTCTCCGCGTGCCGCCGCTCGATCTCGCTCCGCGATATGACCGTGATGAAGCTCGCCGTTTTCTCGACGGGCCATTCGATGCGCGTCGCCGTCACGACGATCTCGGGGCCCGCGTAGATCTTGCCGTCGCCTTCGGCGTCGGTGCTTGCCTCGGCGCCCGCCGCGGTTCCGGCGGCCGCGGCCGCCCGGGCGGCGATCAACGCGATCGCGCCCGCCGCGAGGGAGACCTGGATGGATCGGGAAACGTTCATGGCGCTCCTTCCTCTCGTTCCTCGAAGAGGTACGGGTTGCGATTCTCCAGGCAGGTCTCCTGACTTGTGGCTCAATCGCCCCCGCCCCCTTCCCAGCTCAGAGCGCCAGTGGTTTCGGGCGGGAGGCTCGCCATTCACAGTGGCGGGTCCGTGAGGGATTCGCACCCTCTTCCCTGTTCGGCTCCTGACGAGCACCTGAAGATATGTTGTGGGTGGAATGCTAGCGCGGGGGAGCGACGCGTGTCAACGAGAAACGCGCCGCTCCCGCGGCGCCGCATCGATCAGAACGCGGTCACGAAGCCCGCCGCGAAGTTCCATTCGTCCTCGACCTCGCGGTATCGCGCCTCGGTGCTGAGACGGAGGTTCCGCCGCAGGAGGTAGGAGAAGTTGACCGCCTCGGAGCGGTAGTCGAGCGGCGGCTCCCCGGGGTACACCTCGTCGATGTCCGAATCGACGAAGTTGTACAGGAAGGTGACGAACGGGCGCCCGAGATCGCCGTGCACCGCCCAAACCGCCTCGACGAAACCGCCGGTCGTCGTGACCTCGGCGGGGACCACGCGGAAGAACGGGTTGTCGTCGGTGCGCTCGAGGTACTGCGCGTTGATCTGGAGGCCGGGGCGCACGTCGAGCGTGCCGTCCACGCCCCAGTAGAAGTGCTCGTTCTCGACGTATGACGGGGCCGGGCCGAAGGCGTTGCAGAAGTAGCCGAACGCGCCGACGCGCCCCGGGCCGATCGATTGCGAGATGCGCAGGAGGACGTTTTTCCAGTCGTCGTCGTCGAAGTAGTCCTCGGCGGGCCCGATCCCGCTTCCGTTCACCAGCTCCGCGACGAGGTCGGTCCCGAACGGCGCCCCGAACGACGCGATCACGCCTCGGTCGTAGGTGAGATTCGTCGATGTCGCGCCGACTCTCGTCCGGTAGATCTCGTAATCGTCGAGGGTGAGCCTGAGCTCCCGCTTGAAGAGCGGATCGGAAACCTGGAACTGTCCGACGGTGAGATCGAAATCGACGCCGAAGAGATCGTTGAATCCGATGAACGCGTCCTCGATGCCGGTGATCTCCCCCCGCTCCGACATGAAGAAGTAGAGGTAATAGATGACGTTCTTCGCGATCGTGCCGCCGGACATGATCTTGATGCCGTAGGGCGTTTTCAGGTCCGCCTGATCCTCGCCGTCCCGGTACGTCATGCTCGCGAACGCGTCGATCCTGATCGCCAGCGGAAGCTCCCGCACGAGCGTGAGCAGGCTGTCCCCCGTCTCGAAGGTGTGGCGCACGGGCTCCTTCCCCTCGAGCCGGTAGCCGTTGCCGGCGAAGTCCTCCCCGTATGGCTTGAGCCGCGGCGCGGGCGCGTGGCACGTCGTGCACGACATCCGGTATTTGCGGGCGAACGCCGGGATGGCGCGGCAGGTGTCGGGAACGAAGAGCGGGGCCGCCGCGAGGATCGCCAGCGCGAGCCATCGCGTTCCGTGTCCGAATCGTTCGATCATCGTCACTCCCTTCGCTCCGGGGCGGGCGAGTCCGCCCCGAGGACCGGTCAATCGACCACCTCGAACGTCGTTCGGGCGTCGTTCACGATAATGATTTCCGTCTCGTCCGCCGGCACCTTGAGGAAATCGGCCACCGATTTCACGAGACGGCGGTAGCATATCTCGGCGCGCACGGTCATCGTTCCGATGGCGGCGCCGTCGGGAACGGTCCACGTGTACGTTTCGATCTTCGTTTCGCGCGGGCCGATGCGGTAGTCGACCCCCTGCGTGGCGGTGTTCCACTGGGCGATCGTGCGGCGTCCCTGCGGATCGTAGTAGGCGAGGCTGAAGATGCGGTCTCCCTCGGGAAGCGAATCGCGGGGGAGCCCCTGAAAGCCCGGGATATCCATCATGAATCCCATATCCTGATACGCGAGCTGGTTGCTCGTGATCGTCGCCGATTCCCCCTCGAACCCCTTCCGGTCGACCGGGAGGTGGTACGTCTTTCCCGCGGCGTCGACGGCCGTCACGCGGAGCCAGAGCTGGCGCTCCTCGGCGGAGCCGGAGGGCACCTTGTGGCCGCACTTGCCGTTGAACGCCTGCACCGTGACGACGACGCGGTCGCCGGGTTCGATCTCGCGCTCGCTCGGGT
Organism: Candidatus Krumholzibacteriota bacterium; assembly: GCA_041309565.1. Lineage (GTDB taxonomy): Bacteria > Krumholzibacteriota > Krumholzibacteriia > Krumholzibacteriales > Krumholzibacteriaceae > SSS58A. Next base: position 2,361 of record JBFYZJ010000116.1, on the reverse strand, counting down.
GCATCCGGAGCTCGATCGAGCCGCGCACCTTGCCGGGATCGTGCGCCCCGTGGAAGAGGTGCTGCGCGACGTCGGCGTGCTCCTCGCGCGCCGTCACGGCGTTCCGTCCCCGGGCCCCCGGCATGTGGCACCGTTGGCAGGGCACGTCCTCCTTCGCGTACGGTCCTTCCTTCCATTCGAGCTGCGTCGCTTTGACCCAGACGCCGTAGGGGGATTGCTCGTTGTGGCACGTGCCGCAGTACTCGGCGCTTCGGACGAAGTCGAGATACACCGTTTCGTGATACGGGCTCTTCACGCCGTCGCGGTTCCCGCGCTTCACGCGCCCCGGCTCGACGACGAAGTTGTAGTTGTTCGGAGGATCTCCCGTCCGTTCGACGATCACGTGGCAGAGGTCGCACGAGACTCCTTCGTTCGCGCGGCTCTTCGCCGAGGGGCGCGGCGGCGGCACGTCTCCGGCGAGGAACGACACGGGCGCGTGGCAGCCGTTGCAGCCCGCCCTGACCCCGGCGACCTTCTCGTCCTTTCCCGCGTGGGGCACGGCGAGCTCGAAGTACTCGATCTCGTCCCAGTGGTGCGTGTAGGCCTGCGACATCATGGCCTGCGTCCATTGCTCGTAGATGTCGGTGTGGCATTGGCGGCAAGTGATCGGGCGTTCGAACTGCTCGTACTTGTACAAGCCGAGCGCGTCGTCCCCGCCCTTCTTGTCTTGAGCGACGAGCGGCGGGATCGCGACGAGCGCGCAGAGGACGACGATTGACGCGGCGATTCGAAGGGTGCGCACGAGAGACCTCCCCCGGCATACGTTCGCGGGACCGTCCGGCGGCGCGGCGCGCCGCGAGCGAAATCGACCGGACGATCGGAGCCATTATAATTAGTCCCCGGGGGCATGCAATAGAATTCCGGGCGCGCGTCCTCCGCCCGGCCGCCGGCCGGCGCGCCGGCGCCGGATCGAGTTCCCTCTGGCAGTCGGTTCCGCTGGGCCGTATAATGTCCCCGGCATCGGATTGATTCGCGGGGCATCGTGCCCCCGGGACGGCATAGGGAGGACAGCAGCATGAAGAGCGTATCGTCGATCGTCTGCGCCGCGGCATTCGCCCTTTTCGGGATATGCGCGCCGGCCGGCGCCTGCACGAACCTCATCGTGACGAAGGGGGCGTCCGCGGACGGCTCCGTCATGATCACGTACACGTGCGACGGCGAGTTCCATCCGCGCCTGCGCGTGGAGCCGGCGGCCGATCACGGCCCCGACGAATGGATCGAGCTCAAGGACTGGAGCGGCGCCGTGAAGGGCAGGATCAAGCAGGCGCTGCATACGTACGCGACGGTCGATCTGATGAACGAGCACCAGCTCGTCATCGGCGAGACGACCTTCACGGGGCGCGAGGAGCTCATCAACCCCGACGGCGCGCTGCACTACTGGTGGCTCATGAGGCTCGCGCTCCAGCGGGCGAAGACGGCCCGCGAGGCGGTCGAGGTCATGGCCGCGCTCGTCGAGGAGTACGGCTATGCGAGCGAGGGGGAATCGATCTCGATCGGCGATCCGAACGAGGCGTGGCTCATGGAGATCATCGGGCCCGGGCCCGGCGGGAAAGGGGCGCACTGGGTGGCGCTCCGCGTGCCCGACGGGTACATTTGCGCGCACGCCAACAAGGCGCGCATCGGCGAGTTCCCGCTGAACGACAAGAAGAACTGCCTCTATTCCCCCCGCGTCGTCGACTTCGCGGTCGAAAAGGGATACTACGATCCCGCTTCCGGCAAACCGTTCAGCTTCTGCGATGCGTACTGCCCCGCGGACATGCAGAAGCTGCGCTACACGGAGACGAGGGTGTGGAGCATCTTCCGGCGCGCGGCGCCGTCGCGGGAGTGGCCGGTCGACTATCACCGGGGCGTGAAGGGCGCGGCTCCCTATCCGCTCTGGATCAAGCCCGACCGGAAGCTCACGAAGACCGACGTGTACGCGCTCATGCGCGATCACTACGAGGGCACGCCGTACGACATGACGCAGGGTATCGACGCGGGCCCGTTCGGCTCGCCGAACCGCTGGCGCCCGATGAGCTGGAAGACGGACGGCGCCGACTACACGTGGGAGCGCCCCATATCGACGCAGCAGACCGGATTCTCGTACGTTTCGCAGTCGCGATCGTGGCTCCCGAATCCGGTCGGCGGCGTGCTCTGGTACGGCGTCGACGACACCTATTTCACCTGCTACGTCCCGCTCTACTGCGGCATCACGGCGGCGCCGGAGTCCTTCGCCCGGGGCAGGCTCGGCGAGTTCTCGTGGAGCTCGGCGTGGTGGGTGTTCAACTTCGTCGCGAACTTCGCGAACCTGCGCTACTCCGCCATGGCGCCAGAGATTTTGGC
>JBFYZJ010000115.1:0-2964 GCA_041309565.1 Candidatus Krumholzibacteriota bacterium | reverse complement strand
CGTAGGCGATCAGCACTTCCGTGTCGACCTCGGGCTTGGTCTGGTTGCCGGGATTGTGCTCGGCGAAGTTCGCGGCTTTCGCGGCGCCCACCCAGCCGGCGTCGCTCAGGTCGCCGTCGATCTTGATCGGCCCCGCCGCCCGCGCGATCGTGATCTCGGGGCGATAGACGGGAATGTAAGAATCCGCCCGCGCCGCCGCCGAGACCGCGACGAGGGCGCAGGCCGCGAGAACGATACGGATCGTGCCGAATATGCGGCTGTGTTGATCGATGTGCATCGTAGGCTTCCTTGTGTTCCAGGTCCCATATTCCGTGCGTCGATGGCGCGCCTCGGCGCGCGCTTACTCCTTATACGATTCGGGGCGGCATAGGTTCCATCCCATGCCGCCCCGTATCCCCGCCGCCAGGACATCCCCGCCCTATCAATCCTTGTCTGCGTCCTCGTCTGCGTCCTTATCGCTGTCCTTGTCCTCGTAGACCTTCGCGAGGCTGCTCTTCTCGTCGATCTTGGCGAGCATTTTCTTGCCGTTCGCGTTGTCGGGATTGAGCGCGAGCGACTTCTCGTACAGGCTGCGGGCCTTGTCGGTCTTGCCCGCCGCGAGGCACGCCTCGCCGAGGCTGTCCCAGACGTTCCACGCGTTGGGGTAGAGGTGGGCGTTCAGCTTGAAAACCGAGATGGCCTTTTTGACCTCCCCGTCGTGCAGGTAGAGATAGCCGAGCGTGTTGATCTCGTTCTCCTTGAAGTAGTACTTGTCGCTGTCGGCGCTCTTCCCCTCGGCCAGCACCTGCGCTTGATGCTCGCCGGCTTCGAGGCCCTTCTTCTCGATGATATCGTGGATCAGAACCGCTCCAGAGTTTTCGTTCTCCGATATCTTCTCCCATTGGAGCTTGATCTTCTCCTCGGCGCTCATCTTCTTTTCCTTCTTCTTAAGCTCCTGCTCTTTGAGGAACTTTTCGCGCTCCGCGGCGCTCATGCCCTCCATCTTGATCTTGAGCTGCTCCTCGTGCTCCCTGAGCATCGCCTCTTTCTTCTTGAGCTCGGCCTCTTTCTTCTCCTTGTCGCACTTCTCCTGGGCCTGCGCCTGCGTGCGCCACACGCCCGATATCGAGAGGGGCAGGACGATCGCGGCCACGACGAAGCACGACACGATCCCGGCCCGCCGCCGGCCCCTGTTTCGGTCAATCTTCGGATCGAGGATGCACATGATTCGCTCCTTGAGATTCGAGCCCTGCGAAATTGTCGACAGCTGCCAGGCCGGCCCGCGGGGCGTTCCGAGATCGGCCGCGATGTCCATGAGGAACAACGCGTAGTCGGAAGGCCGGGCGCCGCCCGCGAGCACCGCGTCGTCGCAATCGCGCTCCCGTTCGATCCTCGCCGCTTTCACCGCCAGCCAGACGAATGGATTGAACCAGTACACGCTCTTGACGACGATCGCGAGCACCTCGACGAGACCGTCCCGCCGCTTGATGTGGGCAAGCTCGTGGGACAGTATGTAACGGCGCTTCGCGGCGGGCCACCCCGCCGAGCCGGCCGGGACAACTATCGCCGGATTGATCGCTCCCACCGTTACCGCGGCTCCGATTTCACACGACTCGAAAAGACGTACGCGGCGCCTCAGACCGAGCCGGGCGGCGGTCTCCGCGAGGAGATCCGCCCACGCCTCGTCAGCCGCTTCGCACCGCCGGATGATTCTGCGTCCGAGCACGGTGCGCACGGCGAGCCAGCACAGCGCGAGGACCGCGCCTGCCAGCCACGCGAGGATCGCCCATGCCTGCCACCCATCGGCAAGATCCACCGCTGCCGCCGCCGATCCGGTCCGGCCGGGCGCCGCGAGCGCGAGCTCATCCTGTGCGTCGATCGGCTTGTCGCCGGGAAGGACGAGCGCGACGCCATCGGCACCGCGTCCAAACCAGGTGCTCACCTCGGGAATGACCGGAAGATTCCAGACGGGGGACACGACGCGGCCGAGCGGCAGCGCGAGCAGAATGACGAGCGTGAACACCCAAACCATGCTTCTCGCGTTCGCGGACGCTCTGCGCATCGACAGCGTCGCCAGCATGGCGACGGCGCAGACGATCGCGGCCTTGATCGAGATGTCGATCACGAAGCCGAGAATTCCGGCCCAGGGCATACCCGCAAGCATATCGCTCCAGCCCGCGTTCATGTTATCGCCCACCCTTTCGGGATTCCTCGATGATATCGAGGATCCGTCTGCGTTCCTCTTCCGTCAGGTTCGCGTCAGCCTTCGTGAGAATGGAGATGACGGCCGCCGCTTCCGCGCCCTTGAAGAAGGTCTCGAGCACGCCGTCGAGCGCCGATTTCCTCGCGCTCGCGAGCGGAATGGTCGGGAAGTAGATGTACTTGCCCTTTTCCGTTTCGTGCCGCAGATATCCCTTTTCCTCGAGGACGTTGAGCATCGTGCGAACCGTCGCGTTGGCGGGCCTGCCCGGCAGATTGGCCATGACCTCCATCGCCGTAGCCCTCCCTAAGCGGTATACAATCTCCATGATCTGACGTTCCCTGCGAGTGAGCTCCTTGAGATCCGTCTTTTCCATGCCGTTTTCCACGGTAACCTCCTGCAAAACACTGCCGCCGGCGGACTGCTGCCACGACCGACGCAACGCATTACCCTAAAACAAGTAAAGCGACTGCGGCGAGTTTAACATGTTAAACAAATCGCATGTTAAATATTTAACATCTCCACCGGCTTGTCAAGAGGGAAAATGAAAATATTTCGGGCCGAGGCGGGCCGGTGGAACAATCCCCCCGGCACCGTGTATCATCGTTATCATGGAACAACGCCAACCTTTCGAATGGAGGTACGTATGAACAGGCTGCTCTCCCGGTCGCTCGTCTTCCCGGCGGCGCTCCTCGTGCTCGTCGCCGTTTCTCTGGCCTCCCCCGCCGCCATGGCTCAGACCGCGGGGACCGACATCGTGCTGGCCAAATCGATCCCTCTCGAAT
>JBFYZJ010000114.1:0-2686 GCA_041309565.1 Candidatus Krumholzibacteriota bacterium | reverse complement strand
GGGCGGGCGGCGCCGCCGAGGCGGCCTCGACGCGCGGGCCCGAATTCGCCGGCTCGGGCCCAGCCGGGCCCGGGGCGAGCGCAGCCGGGCCCGCGGCGATCGCGAAACCGAGCGCGGCGACGATCCATACCAACCGGCCCGCCGTCATTTCATCCCTTTCCAGAGTCTCCAGATATCGGAGAGCAGCTTCTTCTTCCGCCGGAGCATCTCGTCCTTCGATTCGCAGTGAATCCCTCCCGCGGCGGCGCCGACGTGGCCGTCGCCGATGTCGAGCGCGCGCATGATCTCCCCGATGTCCTTGCCGTGCTGCTTGCCGGTCATGTTCATCGAGAGGGACATCGAGACCGAGATGTCGGTCGTCTTGCGATCGCCTCGGAAAACGGGATTCACGGTGAGGGCGGCCAGCGCGCCGGGCTCGAGAAGGTAGGCGAGATTCTTGAGCACGCGCGGAGGTCTCGCGTGCGCGGTGAAATCGAGCACGATGAGCTCGTGCGCCGCGTCCTCGGGGAGGAAGGAGATCGACTTCCGCAGGAAATCGATCATGCGCTTCTCCTCGTCGCGGTACCGCGCGACGCGGCCGGCCACCTCCGCGTCTGCGAGAACGTCCGCGAGCGCGCCGTCGCGCACGAGACGCGCGAGGCGATCGAGGAACTTCGTCCGTTCGCGCGGGCCCGGCACGGACGCCTTGAGGCTCATGTCGACGAGCTTCCCCGGCGTCTCGCGGAGCCATTCGTCGATCGTCCGGTAATCGAACGAATCGATCGTGTCGGCCTCGGCGACCGTCTCTGCGAACCGTGCCGGGAGCTCCATCCCCCGCTCCGAGAAATATTCGAAGACGACGCGGGCCGCCGAGCGCTTCGTTCCGTCGAGGCGGCCGGGGATCGAAGCGGGATCGATGCGCCTGAGGGCGAGCGCCTCGAGATTCCCCGGATGGTGATCGAACCAGAGCCCGCACTCGAGGGGGTACGGGAGATCGCACACGACGTCGCGGGGCCCGATCGAGATCTCCGCGCGCGAGATCGCGCCCGGCCCCGTGAAGACGAAGGCGTCGACGCCGAGGACGAAGGAGCAGATCGCGCTCGAGACGACGCCGTCGAAATCCCCGTGCGTTATGATGCGGTCGTATTCCATCAATACCCGAGCCAGAGCGCGACGGCCCCCGCGGCGAGGCCGACGGTGAAGTTGATCGCCTTGACGACGACGAACGTTCTGCGCGACTGGGCGAGCATCGGCAGCATGCCGTGTCCGTCCTGCACGATCGAACTCGCGAGGAGGATGCTGAACGGAATCGCCCCGCGCGCGAAGAGGGTCACGAAGACGAGGTGGGGGCCGGACTCCGGGATGAGGCCGATCAGGCACGCGGCGGCGAGCACGATCCATTTGCCGCGCGCGACGGCGCCCGCGACGTCGAACTGCGCGCGGTCGAGGAGGAGATACATGGCGACGAGCGCCCCGAGCGTCCAGAGAAAGATGCTCGGGAGGTGCCGCTTCGCGACGTGCCGCCAGAGGTGCTCCTCGAGGAAATGATCCGATACCGTCGCCACGATGAAAAAGGCGATGGCCGACGAGACGAGAAGCATGACGCGCACGCTGCTCCATCCCTCCGGCTCGACCTGCCCCGAGACGACGCTCGCGATGAGGAGCGCGAGCGATACGGCGAGGATCCCCCGCGCCGCCGTGCAGTCCCGCCACTGCCGCACGATCGTCGCGCGATCGAACAGGGATCCTTCGAACGCGGCGTGCACCTCGAGCCCGTCGCAGCAGAGCGCGTCGGAGCCGCGCCGGCGCCGCGCGACCGCGTCGACGAGGGCCCCGACGAGCACGCCGAGCACGAAGCAGATGCCGAACACGAACATCGCCTGCCGCGGGACGAGCGCTATCATGACGAACTCCTCGTCGCCGCTCGTCGCGATCATCGCCGCGACGACGGCGCCGAGGCTCAGGATGCGGTGCGAGTACATCGCGACGACGGCGAAATTCCCGAGACAGCCCGGAATGAGGCCGAGCGCGGCGGCGAGCGCGTACTGCATCCAGCGATTCCGGTTGAGCACGCTCTGCCAGGCGCCCGCGGTCAGCACGTTCACGTACTCGATCAAGAGCATCATCACGAAAACGAATCCCGTGATGACGACCGTTTCCCTGATAACGTCGATCATATCCCTCGATCCCTCCGCTTCATTCCTCGAGGAGGCTCCCCCGCTTCACCGCGCCGCGGCCGAACCGCCGCTCGATCTCGTCGGCGGCGCGCTCGACTTTCGCCCATTTCTCTTCGGCCCCTTTCGAGGCGCCGAAGAGCGACATCTGCTCGGGCGCTCCCGGGGCGTCGAGCGGCTCGAGATTCGAGACGCCGAGGCCAACGAGCCGCACCTTCGAGCGGAGATTATACACGGCAAGCAGCCGGAGCGCCTCATGATATATCGTCTCGCCGAGCTGCGTCGGCTCGGCGAGCGTCGAGCTTCGCGTGATCTGCCGGAAATCGTGGTGCTTGAGCTTCAGGGTCACCGTCCGCCCGCGGAATCCTTCCTCCCGGAGCCGCTTCCCGACGCGGCCGGCCTGCTCGAGAAGGCATCGTTTGACGATCGCCTCGTCGGCCGTGTCCTCGTCGAGCGTGTCTTCGGCGCTGACCGACTTCGGCGCCGTGTACGGCTCGACGGGCGCTCCCTCGGCGCCCCCCGCGATCTCGAAC
>JBFYZJ010000113.1:0-3292 GCA_041309565.1 Candidatus Krumholzibacteriota bacterium | reverse complement strand
CAAGACCACCCAGGAGTTCTCCGGCTCGGAGAATTATCAAGACGATTTCACGCTCGTGATTGTGCGGCGCATATAGACGGCTGTTCCACTTATCATGTTCATGTGCGATCGAGCTCGAGCCCGGCGTCCGGTCGAAAAGGAGAACGTATGGCACGGCGCACATGGATCCTTGGGGCTCTCCTGACAGCGTTTCTCACAGCGGGCGGAGACGGTTTTGCAGGGCAACAGTCCGTGCCCGCCGGGGACTGGAAGGTGTCGACGCCCGACGGGCAGGGATTGGACGGAAAGGCGCTGGCGGAGCTGACGGACCGGATCCAGGCGGGCGAGGTCTGCCCCAACCTCGATGCCCTCCTTGTCGTCCGGCACGGCGTCCTCGTGCTCGAAAAGTACTTCAACGGGTGGAAGCGAGACGAGCTCCACACCCTCCAGTCGGTTTCCAAGAGCTTCACGTCGGCCTTGGTCGGGATCGCCATAGCCCGCGGGGAATTCAAGGGCGTCGACGAGAAGGTTCTGGACTTCTTTCCGGACATGAAGGACATCGCGAATATGGATGAACGTAAGGCATCCATGCGCCTCGAAGATCTGTTAACGATGCGGAGCGGAACCGACTACCACGAGGAGGGTCCGGATTCCCCCCATTACCAGCTCAATAAGCTTCGAAAGGGCTGGGACAAGTTCTATCTCGACAGGCCCATGGTCCGGGCGCCGGGAACCGGCTTTCAGTACGATAGCGGCGGCGTCATTTTGATATCAGCCATGCTCAAGAATCGCACGGGCATGCACGCCTTGCCATACGCCAAACGGCATCTCTTCGAGCCGCTCGGGATCAAGACCTTTTTCTGGCTTGCGAACGGGGAGGGCCACTCCCACGCCGGCGGGGGGCTGGCTCTGACGGCACGCGATACGGCCAAGCTCGGCCAGCTCTATCTCGACAACGGACGCTGGGGAGACAAACAGGTCGTGCCCGAGGAATGGGTGCGGGAATCCTGCAGCATGCACGTCGATCTCGCGGGCCCGGGCGCGCCGCCGAGCGGGTACGGATATCTCTGGTGGATCGGCGCGCCCGATCCGCGCGGCGACGGCCGCCAATACGTCGCCATGGCCCGGGGGCGCTATGGGCAGTTCATTTTCGTCGTTCCCGAGCACGACATGGTAGTGGTCATTCTCAGCGTCCCGAAGGAAGGGGACAATCCCTGCAACTACATGTCGCTCTTCTACGACCAAATCCTCACGACGGTTCGCCGCTGATCATCGATGCAGCGATCTCTTCACTTTTTCGAGGGAGGCAGATAGCAGCCCCAGCCGTCCCATGCCGGGTGGTCGGTCAACCGAATCGGATCGCTCCCGTCCGCGTTCGCCCGATACACCTCGAAGTTGCCGTCGCGGACGCTCTGGAACAGAATGAAGCGGCCGTCGGGGGACCACATGACGTTCTCGTCTCTCGAGTCGACGCCGGTGATCGCATGATCGCCGGTCCCGTCGGCGTTCATCACACGGATCATGCCCTGCATCCGTCCGTCTGCGCGGAATTTCTGGGAATAGGCGATCTTCGTACCGTCGGGGGACCAGACCGGGAAGATCTCCCACTCCGCCGTGCGGGTGAGCCGGGTTTGGGCGGTGCCGTCGGGAGCCATGGTATAGATGTCGTAATTGCCGTCACGGTTGGACATGAACAGGATCTTCGTGCCGTCGCTCGACATAAACGGCCGCTCGTCGCGGCATTCGTTGGCGGTCAGGCGGCCGGCCCCGGTCCCGTCGGCGTTCATGATCCAGATCTCGGTCCGTTTCTCGAAATCCCGCACAAAAAGGATCCGTTTCCCGTCGGGGGTGTATTCCGGATGCTCTTCGGTCTCCGGTGAAGCGGTGAGCCGACGGACGTCGCTCCCGTCCACGGCCATGCTGAAGATGTCCATGGTGCCGCCGCGGTCGCTGAGAAAGAGAATGCGAGTACCGTCGGGAGAGGCCGCGGGGCAGAGGTCTTGGGCGGGGTGATTCGTCAGATTGCGGGGCTCCTTTTCTCCCGGATGGAGGATATAGACATCCTTGTTGTCGCCGCGGCCGGAGTAGAAGAGGATGGGAGAGACGGAGCCGGCCGGCTGCGAAGCGGCCTCGTCCTCGGCGAACGAGAAGTGCTGCTGGACCATTCTCCAGCGGCCGTCTTGTTTCTCGAGGACGCCGGTCCAGCGCGTATTCTCCCAGTTGGCCGGCTGCCCCTTCCACTCGTTGATGTCGTCCAGAACGCAGAAGAACCACGCGACGTCGCCCGATTTCGCGAGCGTGATCCGGAGATCGCGTATCTCGTAGCGCACCGCCTTGAAATGCGGGCTCATCCATATCCGCTCGGCCGTCCTGAACTCCTCGAATCCCTTGACGACGTTGCCTTCGGGGTGCACCTCGAGGAAATTCGAATCGTTTGCGATCGTGCTGTAGAGAAGCTCGAGGTTCTTATCCTTGGCCCAGCCGATCGAAGCCCGAATGGCCTGCTCGATACGCGCGAGCTCAGCCTTGTCCGGAGCGGCATGCCCGGCCGAGACATTCACCCCGGTCGATAAAACGAGACCGACGGCGACCCCGATACACATGACCAATAACAGCGCTCTTCTTTCCATGTTCCCTGCTCCTCGGCGCAACGGTTCAAAATCACCTTCGACGCGATCGCGCATAGGTGCTCAATCTTGTTATACGGCCGACGGGGGCGATTCGTTCCTGCGTCATGGACGCCCACCGCTCCGAATCCCTTGGCTCGATTTCAATTTTGACAACATGCCGCCGCGCGGGGGGATCGCATGATCGGGCAGACGATCTCGCACTACAAGATCCTCGAGAAGCTCGGCGGGGGGGGATGGGCGTTGTCTGCAAGGCCCAGGACATCAAGCCCTCCGTGGCGTATTTGAGCCCGGAGCAGGCGCAGGGGCGGGAGGTGGACGGGCGGTCGGACATCTTCTCGCTCGGGGCGATATCCCGGAGCGCTTCGAGCGAATCGTCGAGAAGGCGCTGAGGAAAGACTTGGCCGGGAGATGCCAAAGCGCTCTTGACATGATGGACGATCTCGAGGGAAGCGATTCGGAGCTCAACGAAGATGACCGGGGCATCGCCGTCGAACCGACCGGCAGAGTGCGGCGAAAGGCGGCTCACGCAAGGGGCGTATTTTTGGATCGCCGCGTGGACAGATCGAGAAGAGCCAAACGATCGAGATCGCGCGCAAAGCAGGCGCGACGCTCTTCATCGTGGGGACGATCGAGCACTCCGGTGAGAATTGGTCTGCGACGTGGCGCCTCGTGGATGCTCGAAA
>JBFYZJ010000112.1:0-3558 GCA_041309565.1 Candidatus Krumholzibacteriota bacterium | reverse complement strand
GAATAGAATTGCAACGATCGGAATGAGCACGAAGCCGAGCCCGCGAAGAACGCCGAGGTCGCCGAGTCCGGCCTCGGCGAACGAGCTCATGAACGCTCCCCACATGGAGAGCAGCATCGCGTAGAACACGCCGATGATGATACCGATGATGATGAAAACAACGAAGCTCATTCTCAACACCGGCCAAAGCGGAATCTTCTTCAGCACGAACGTGCGAGACACGGCTCCTCCTTTTTCATGGCGGAGAGGGCGGGATTCGAACCCGCGGTAGGGGTTTAGCCTACAATCGCTTAGCAGGCGATTGCCTTCGGCCTCTCGGCCACCTCTCCGCCTGTCGTCCGACAAGATCTATTGTGGCGGAGGGCGAGGGATTCGAACCCCCATGGGCTCATCGCCCGGCGGATTTCAAGTCCGCTGCCTTACCAGTTAGGACTAGCCCTCCAGAAAAAAACAGTCCTTCCTGCAAGAGAAGGCCTCGGTGCAGTATACGTCCCCGGCGCGACGCCGTCAATACCAGAAGCGCCGCTCCCTCGCCTCTTCCTCCTCCCACCGCTCGAGCTTCCGCCGGTTTCGCGCGCGCTTCACGAGATAGATCGCAATGAAGAGAAACGCGGCGCCGGCCCAGTACGGGGCCGCGTTCAGAATCGCGCCCGCCGTCCCGTAACGCCGGTCGATCTCGACGTAGAGCTTGCCCGCGAAATCGTAGGCGGTCATGCCGAACGCGGATTCGAAGCCTCCCTCGAAATCCCCCGCGTCGCGGACGAACGCCGTGAGCGTCACGAGCGCGCCGGGGCGCTCGTCGAGGAGCTTCCGGACCGCGAGGTAGCTCACGCCGTACGAGAGCGCTGCGCGGTTCGCCGATCGCGGAAAGGGCCCCTCGAGCTCATCGAGGTACGGAACGCCACCCGCCGCCGCCGTCATGAAACGCCATTCGTCGGCGATATCCCATTCCTCCGCCTGCAGCAACGCGAGCCCCTCCATGAACCACGTGGGCAGGTGCGCGCCGCCCACCCGTTGGGCGAGGAGCAGGTGCGAGAGCTCGTGGCGCACCACGCCCGGGAGCCGGCGGGGGGTGCGCTCGACGAGACCGACGTTGATGCCGAGCACCTGATCCTCGACGTCGGCGAACGCGATTCCCCATTCGGGAACGGCGCCTCCGTGCAGCAGCTCGAACGCCCTCTGATCGGACGCGATGATGACCTTGATGGGAGCGATCGATTCGAGGCCGAGCTCCCGCGCGATGGTCCCCGACGATTCCTCGATCAGGGACGCGGTCTCGCGGGCCATCCTCGCGAGGGAAGGCGGATAGAAGACGATGAACGAGCCTCCCGCCGTCTTGAGAACCTGATATCCGAGGGGAACGCCCTCGCCGGCCGACGCGCCGGCGCGCGCGACGAGCAGCAGCGCGAGACCGATGAGGACGCGCTTCGACATCACGCTCCCCTCTCGATGACGCCTCCGCCGACGACGACGCCGCCGCGGTAGAGCACGAGGGATTGCCCCGGCGTGACCGCCCACTGCGGCTCGCAAAACGTCACCTCGAGGAGCGGTCCGCGCCGGACGGCGAGCGCCACCTCGGCGGGAGCGCGGCCGTACCTGATCTTGGCAGTGAGGCCGGCGCCGAGATCGCGGCTCCTGAGCCGCAGGCCGCCGCAGACGGCGAGCGCGCTGAAAGCCTCCTCGCGCCGCCCGAGGACGACGCGATTGCGCCGCACGTCGATCGCCGAGACGTACAGGGGCACGCCCCCCGCGAAGCGCAGCCCCTTCCGCTGGCCGATCGTGTAGAGATGGGCGCCGTCGTGCCGCCCGATGACGCGCCCCTCGCGATCGACGATGTCCCCGGCGGCGAAGCCGATGCGCTCGCCGAGGAACCGCCGGAGATCGCCGTCCGGCAGAAAGCATACGTCCTGGCTCTCGCGCTGCTTTCCGCCGCAGATCCCGAATCCTGCGGCGGCGGACTTCACCGTTTCCTTGAGGGTCTCGCCGAGAGGAAAGACGGTCCGGCGGAGAATCTTCACCGGCACGCGATAGAGGAAATAGGACTGGTCCTTCCTCGCGTCGGCGGCCGCGGCGACGAGCGGAGCGCCGCCGGCGCCGCGCACGAGCTTCGCGTAGTGCCCCGTCGCGATCCGTTCGCACCCGATCAGGTCGGCGGCCCTCGCGAGGGCGGGGAACTTCACCTTCTCGTTGCAGACGACGCACGGATTCGGCGTCCGGCCCGCCCGGTAGCCTTCGACGAAATCGCGCACGACCATCTCCCCGAACTCGTCCTCGACGTCGATGACGTGGTGATCGATCCCCAGCTTCGCGCAGAGCCGCCTCGCGCGCCTGAGGAGCGCGTCGCTGCAGCAGGGTCGCGGCGAGCCGGCGGAGCGGGCGTAGCAGTAGAACCGAAGGGTGACGCCGAAGACCCGGAATCCCTTCTCGTGGAGGATCCACGCGGCCGCGGCGCTGTCGACGCCGCCGCTCATGCCCACAACGACCTGTTCGGCTTTCATTTGAGAGGAGAGAGCTCCCGCAACCGGGCGACGACGCGGGGGAACTCTTCGAGGAACGCGTCGACCTCCGCTTCCGTGTTGTCGATGCCGAGGCTGATGCGGATCCCTCCCTGCGCCGCCCCGGGATCGAAGCCCATGGCGGTGAGCACGTAGCTCGCCTCGCTCGCGCCGCTCGCGCAGGCGCTCCCGCTCGAGATCGCGAATCCGAGCATGCTGAGGCGGAGCGTGATCGCCTCCCCCTCGACGCGCGCGACGATCATGCTGCTCGTGTTGGGAACGCGCGGGGACGAGGCGCCCGCGATGACGATGTCCTCCACGCGCGCGGAGGCGCCCCGCTCGAGACGGTCGCGCAGAGCGCCGATGCGCGCCATCTCGCGGAGAAGGTGCTCCTTCGAGAGGCGCGCCGCCTCGCCGAAACCGACGATGCCGGGAATATTCTCCGTGCCGGGGCGCAGCCCGCACTCGTGGCTCCCACCGGTGTAAACCGGCTCGAGGGGCGTGCCGCGGCGCACGTAGAGGGCGCCGATGCCCTTCGGCCCGTAGAGCTTGTGCGCCGAGATCGACAGCAGATCGGCGCCGAGCTCGTCGACGTCGACCGGAATCTTTCCCACGCCCTGCACCGCGTCGACGTGGAAGACGGCGCCGCGGGCGCGGGCGAGCGACGAAATCTCCCTGACCGGCTGGATGATCCCCGTCTCGTTGTTCGAGAGCATGACGCTCACGACCGCGGTGTCGCTCGTGAGCGCCTCTTCGAGGAGATCGAGCCGCACGACGCCGCTCCGGTCGCACGGAACGTAGGTCACGCGGCACCCCTCCTCCTCGAGATCCTTGCAGGTCTTGAGAACCGCCGGGTGCTCGATCTGGGACGTGACGACATGGTTCGCCGGCGAGAATCTCCGTCTCGCCCGCAGGGCGCCGCGGATCGCGAGGTTGTCGGATTCGGTGCCGCCCGACGTGAAGATCATTTCCTCCGGCTCGGCGCCGACGAGAGCGGCGAGATGGGCGCGGGCGCCGTCGATCGCGTCGCGATTCTCCTGGCCGAAGAAATGGAGGCTCGAAG
>JBFYZJ010000111.1:0-4941 GCA_041309565.1 Candidatus Krumholzibacteriota bacterium | reverse complement strand
GCCCGAGGGCGTCGAGCGCGTGCGAATCGTCGAAATCGAGAAATTCGACAGCTCCACCTGCTGCGGCACGCACGTGCGCTCCACGGGTGAGATCGGGATCGTCAAGATCCTCGGCATGGAGAAGGTCAAGGGAAACGCCCGCGTCGAGTTCGTGTGCGGCGGCCGCGCGGCGAAGGACTACGCGGCGAAGCACAAGATTCTCGCTGCGATCGCGACACAATTCACGACCGACTGGCGGGAGATACCGCGGATCGTCGGGAAGCTCGGGGACGAGGGGAAAGAGCTGCGCAGAAAGAACGACGAGCTCTCGCGGGAGCTCGCGGGCTTCCGGGCCGCGGGGCTTTCGGAGGCGACCGGCACAGCCGGCGGCTTCGACATCGTGAAGCGCGTTTTCGCCGAGGGAGATGCCGCGTCCCTCAGGGAGACGGCGACGAAGATCCGCGAGATGGGCGGGAAGATCGTGCTCTTCGGCCTCTCGGGCCCGAGCCCCGCGCTCATCTTCGGATGCTCGGCCGGCATTGCGCTCAACATGGGGGAGATCATGAAGGCGTGCGCGCCGATCGTCGGGGCGCGCGGCGGCGGGGGGACGGACTTCGCGCAGGGGGGCGGCGGCGACGGCTCGCGCGTGGCCGAGGCGCTCGACGAGGCGGAGCGCAGGATCAAGGAAGCGCTTGGATGATGCAGGGAGAGTTTCGAGAGAGCAAACGCGAACGAGAGCTGATGGTCAGGGACCAGATCGAGCGCCGCGGCATACGCGACAAGCGCGTGCTCGAAGCGATGCGGAAGGTCCCCCGCGAGCGCTTCGTCGACAAGAACGACCTCGAGTACGCATTCTACGACGGCCCGCTTTCCATCGGGCACGGCCAGACGATATCGCAGCCCTACATCGTCGCATACATGACGGAGGCGCTCGCCCTCGAGAGCACGGATCGCGTGCTCGAGATCGGCACGGGCTCCGGCTATCAGACAGCCGTGCTCGCCGAGCTCGCCGCCGAGGTTTACACGGTCGAGATCGTCGAGGTTCTCGCCGCGGGGGCGCAGGCGTTCCTCGGTGAAATGGGGTACACGAACATCCGTTTCCGTGCGGGGGACGGCTCGCTCGGCTGGCCCGAAGCGGCCCCCTTCGACGCGATCATGGTGACGGCCGCGCCCGACGACGTCCCGCAGCGTCTCGTCGATCAGCTTGCCGACGGCGGGCGCATGATCATCCCCGTGGGAAGCGGCGAGCAGTACCTCGAGATCGTCACGCGCCGCGGCGACAAGGTCGATCGCCGCGAGCTCCTCTGCGTCCGGTTCGTTCCGATGACGGGGCGAGTGCAGGAAGGCGAACGATGATCGGCATTATCAGGCACGACTTCTTCACGAAACATCTCGCGGGCTACGATCACGTCGAAAGCCCCGCGCGCGTCGAGGCGATCCTGAGGAAGCTCGAGACGAGTTCGGTACGGCCGTCGCTCCAGTTCTTCGAGGCGGAGCCGGCGAAGATCGAATGGCTCGAGCGCGTGCACGATCCGCGCTACGTGAAGGGAATTCTCTCGCTCGAGATCGAGGAGGCGGTGATCCTCGATTGGGGGGATACGGTCGCGACACCGGCTTCGCCGCAGGCCGCACTGCACGCGGCGGGAGCCGGGGTGCAGGCCGCGCGCCTCGTGCTCGACGGGAAGATCTCCTCGGCATTCTGTTGCGTGCGGCCGCCCGGGCATCACGCCGAGCGGAGCAGGGCGATGGGCTTCTGCATCTTCAACAACGTCGCCGTTGCTGCCGCGCACCTCATCGAGGCGGAGGGGCTCGCGCGCGTCGCCATCGTGGACTGGGACGTCCATCACGGAAACGGCACGGAGAGCATGTTCATCGAGGACGATCGCGTCCTCTACATCAGCACGCATCAATATCCGCATTACCCCGGCACGGGGGGGACCGATACGATCGGGAGCGGCAGGGGGCAGGGCTACACGATCAATATCCCGATGGCCTCGGGCGCCGGCGACCGCGAGTACCTCGCAGCCTTCCGCGACCGCATCGTCCCCGCGCTCGACGAGTTCAAGCCCGAGTTTATCCTCATCTCGGCGGGCTTCGACGCGCACGCGGAGGATCCGCTCTCGGGAATGCTCCTCACGACCGCGGCGTTCGGGACTATGACCACGCTCCTCAAGGAGAGCGCCGAGAAGCACTGCAAGGGGAGAATCGTCTCGCTCCTCGAGGGCGGCTACGACATCACGGCGCTCGCCGAGTCGGTCGAGGCGCACGTCACGGCTCTTGCGCGGTAGATCGTCTAGAGGCTCAAGAATAATTGATTCTTTTGCTCGCGGCTCTCGTTGATCGCCGTCACGTAGATAGCGGGGCGATCGATGACGGGGCACTTCGTCTCGCAGATTCCACATCCGATACAGAGATCGGGATTCACGACGGGCTTCTTGAGCATAACGGTCGCGCCCGTCTCGTCGATCGCGGGCTCCTCGATGAAGGTGATCGCCTTCTCGGGCGTCGGGCAGTGCTCCTCGCATACGATGCACTGGCGCCCGAACGCGTAGGGGAGGCAGCGGTTCTTGTCGACGAAGGCGAGCCCGATGTGGATCTTCTGCTTCTCCTCGACGGTCACGGGCCGGATGGCGCCCGTCGGGCAGACCTGCGAGCAAAGGTTGCAGTTGTACTCGCAGTAGCCGAGACGCGGAACGAGGATCGGGGTCCAGAGCCCCTCGAGCCCCGCCTCGGCGAGGGTCGGGTGCAGCCCGTTCGTGAGGCACACCTTCATGCATTCGCCGCACTTCACACAGCGCCGGACGAAATCCTGCTCGGGGAGCGCCCCCGGCGGCCTGATGAGCGAGGGATCGGTGCGCTTGCGCTGCACGCCGGTCGCGATTATGGGCACCGTGAGAAGCGCCCCGGCGCCGCTCGCGAGGAGCCACCGGCGCCTGAGATCGACGTTCCCGTTCCCCGTCGGCTGCGTCGTCGACTTGATTGAAATCGCATCCGCCGGGCAGACCTCGCGGCAGTTGTAGCAGACGAGGCATTCCCTGCTCGCCCATTCCCCCGCGGGGAAGGGTGTGGCGTCTCCCTGACACGCGACGACGCATTTCCGGCACGATACGCACTTGTCCTTGTCGTTCGCGACGCGCGCGGCGGCCTGCTTCCAGCCGATGAGGCCGAGGAGCGCGCCGAGCGGGCAGAGGTAGCGGCACCAGAACCGCGGCGCGAGGAAATTGAGCAAGAGAATTCCGGTGAAAATGAGCCCGATGAGGAGCGACTGCCTGAATATCGGCTGATTGAACGAGAGCACGGTCCCCGACATCTTCGTGAGGAGCCCGTCGAGGCCGGGGCTCACCACGGGGATATTGAGCCCGGCTCCCGTCTCGAGCGCCGCACGCGCTATTTTATTGATCGCGGGATTGTAACCGATCGCGAGCGACCGGATCGTGAGCGAGATCGGATCGAGAAATCCCGCCGCGTTCCAGCCGAAGAGCGCGGCGACGAGCACGAAGACGAGCACGTAGTACTTCACCGGGCGCCAGCCGGGGAACCGCCCCTCGGACCGCCCCGGCTTGAGGCTCCGCATGCGGAGCGCCCCGATCGCCGTGTTGATCGCCCCGAGCGGGCAGACCCAGCCGCAGAAGAAGCGCCCGAGAAATATCGTGAGCACGACGGTGACGAGGGAGAGGAGGAACACCGCGCGCACCGCGTGCGAGGCCAGCAGCGCGCTCAGCGCCACGAGCGGATCGAAGTCGAGGAAGAGACGCACGGGCTGGCCGAGATCGTTCGATCCCTTGTACTCCGTCTGGACGAGCAGATAGACGAAGAAGAGGAAGAAGACGATCTGCGCCGCGCGCCGAAGGTTCTTCATCGTGCGTTACCCGAGGTTCACCTCGATGAACCCCTTGCTCCGGTAATCCTGTATGCCGAGTCCGCGCTTCTCTGCGAGCGCCACCGCGCGGAAGTTCTCGACCTTCTTGCCGAAGAGCCCGATGCCGAACGCCTCGAGGCGCACCGGATCGGCGCTAGCCGCGACCGTGTCGAGCCGCTCGACGTCGCTCGTGCTGCCTCCCTGCGGGCCGTTCGCCTTGAGAATGCGCACCGCGTCGAGCACGTTGAGCTGCGGCTTGAAGAAGGCCTGCAGGTCGACGATGCTCTCGGGGAGCTTCTGGTGCATGAGGTTCCGCGCCCCGCCCGTGACTCCCATGAGGTTTTTCATTATGAGCGTCACGCCGCCGAGGCCGTGGTGCTTCGCGACGGGGACGTTGATGATCTTGTCCGCATCCATCGCGTCGCGGTAGAGAGGCCAATCCTTGAGCACCTCGCCGTTCAGGTTCGTCTTCACGTAGTGCCGGTCCTCGATGAAGAGGACCTCGGCGCCGGCCTGCTTCGCCGCGTCCTGAATGCCGCTCCGCTTGTAGGTGCGCCGCGCGTCGTTGCACGGATTGTCCGCGACGAGGACCTTCTTCGCCCCGGCCTCGAGCGCCATGGCGACGAGGGCGGCGACGACGGCCGGGTTCGTGTTGGCGGCCTGCTCCTCGGTGCGGTCCCAGCCGATGTTCGGCTTAACGAGGACGACGTCCCCTTTGGAAATGAACGCTCCCATCCCGCCGATGAGCTCGATCGCCTTGCGCGTCGAGGCCGTCGGATCGGGCCCCTTGACCACTGCCATCTCGTATTTTTCGGCCTTCGCCTTGTCTGTCGCGGGCTTGTCGGCGGGCTTGGCGCCCTTCTGGGCCTGAAACGCGGAGAGCTGGCCCTTCGGAACGAGGAGCCCGGCGGCGCCGACCGCGAGCCCAGCGAGGAATTTCCTTCTATCCATCCGTGTTACCGCCCTTTCTCTCAGTGCAGGTGCATGGGGCAGATTGGTTGCTTTCGGTATTATACCCGGCTCGGGCCTCTCCGGCAAAATCTTTCCGCGCGGGTGGCGGCGATGGGGCCCACGAGCGGGGGGTAAAGAAGCGTTGCGTCCGG
>JBFYZJ010000110.1:0-3948 GCA_041309565.1 Candidatus Krumholzibacteriota bacterium | reverse complement strand
CGCCGAGGGACGGCCGGTCCGCGTGATCGAAGTCAAAGGAATGTCTCTGAAGGTGGAAGAAACGAAATAGACGTCGCCGCGCCCGCCGCCCGCGCGGCGAGCCGGCGACACGAAAGGAGCGCAAATGCAGATCGGATTGTCGGTCATCATCGTCCTCGTTGTCTTCATTCTGGGCAACAGCGTGCGGGTGCTCAGGGAGTACGAGCGCGGAGTCGTCTTCAGGCTCGGGCGGTTCGTCGGCGTCCGGGGCCCGGGGCTCATTCTCCTCATTCCGATGTTCGAGAAGATGGTGCGCGTGACGCTGCGCACCGTCGCGCTCGACGTCCCGCCGCAGGAAGTCGTCACGAAGGACAACGTCTCGGTCAAGGTCAACGCCGTAATGTACTTCCAGGTGTTCGATCCGGCCAAGTGCATCATCGCCGTGGAGAATTATCTCTACGCCACGTCGCAGATGGGGCAAACCACGTTGCGCTCCATCCTCGGCGAGCACGAGCTCGATGACCTCCTCTCGAACCGCGAGAAGATCAACCAGAAACTGCAGCAGATCATCGACGAACGCACCGATCCGTGGGGGATTAAGGTCGCCGCCGTGGAAGTGAAGGACGTCGATCTCCCCGAGGGCATGAGGCGTGCGCTGGCCAAGCAGGCCGAAGCCGAGCGGGAGCGCCGGGCGAAGGTCATTCACGCGGACGGCGAGTTCCAGGCTTCCACGAAGCTTCGGGACGCCGCCGCCGTCATGGCGCCCGAGCCCGTTTCGGTGCAGCTCAGGTATCTCCAGACGCTGACCGAGATCGCCGCCGAGAAGAACTCGACGATCCTCTTCCCGGTGCCGGTGGATTTCCTGCAATACTTCATGCAGACGCGCAAGAAAGACTGAACGTGCGCGGGAAAAAGGTCTTTCCGTACGCGGCGAGTGTCGCTCTCGTCCTCATCGCGACGCTTCTCGGCGAGCTCGTCAAGAGGCGTCTCGAGCCGACGAATATCGCGATGCTGTATCTTCTCGCCGTCGTGATCGCCGCCGTCCGGTGGGGAAAAGGGCCGGCCGTCGCGACCGCGATCATCGGGGTCCTGTCGTTCGATTTCTTTCTCGTGCCACCCTATTTCACCTTGACGGTCGCCGACGTGCAGTATGTCTTCACCTTCGCCGGCCTTCTCGCCGCCGGGCTCGTCGTCGGAACGCTCGCTTCGAGGATGCGCGAACAGGCGATTCAAGCCCGCAAGCGGGAGGAGCAGACAGCCGCGCTGTACCGCCTCGCGGCGGATCTCGCCGATTCCGCCGGATTCGAAGCGGTCCTTCAGGCGATACGAAAGAACGTGAGAGAGATCGTCAGTTGCGGGGTGGCGATCTATCTCCCGGCGGACGGCGCCCTGGAGATCGCGAGCCATGATCCCGGATTCCCCGCGAGCGAAGGGGAAAAGACGATCGCGCGCTGGGCCTACGAGAACGGCTCCATGGCCGGAGGGAGCGCCGACGAAGCGACGGGCAGAAGGACACGCTACCTTCCCCTCAAGACCCCGCAGGGCGCAATCGGCGTCCTCGGACTGTGCCTCCGCAAGGGCGCGGAGATTCTCGATCCGGACGAGGAAGGCCTGCTGAACGCCGTAGTCAGCCAAGCTGCCGTCGCGATTCAGCGGGCGACGCTCGCCGAGCAGTCGCGCCACATCGAGCTCATGCGGCAGACCGAGAAGCTCCAATCCGCCCTCCTGAGCTCGATCTCCCACGACCTGAGGACTCCCCTCGTCTCGATTACCGGCGCCCTGACCGCCCTTCAGGAGAACGATCCCGGACTCGACGACGCGACGCGGCAGGAGCTCCTCGAGAACGCCTCGGCGGAGGCGGATCGTCTCAACCGGCTCGTGGGGAATCTCCTCGACCTGACGAGAATGGAAGCGGGAACGCTGCGAATTTCGAAGCAGCCGTGCGACCTGCGCGACGTCCTCGGCGCTTCCCTCGAGCAGCTCAGGGAGCGCATCGGCGACCGGGCGGTTCGCATCTCGATCCCGAGAGACTTCCCCGAGATCCCGATGGACTTCTCCTTCATGATGAAGGCGTTCCACAACCTGATCGACAACGCCGTGAAATTCTCCCCGCCGGATTCGGCGATCGACATCGGCGCGCGCGTGCAGCGGGACGCGGCGGCGATCGAGATCCGCGACCGGGGCGCCGGCATACCGGAAGGCGATCTCGCGCGTATCTTCGAGAGATTCTACCGGGCCGAGAAGACCCAGGGCGTCGCGGGGACCGGGCTCGGGCTCTCCATATCCAAGGGCATCGTCGAGGCGCACGGCGGCAGGATCGCCGCGCGAAACAACGAGGACTCCGGAGCGACGTTCGTCGTGACGCTCCCGCTGCGGGAAAGGCAGGATCCGGCGTGACGATCGATCAGAGCGTGCGCGTCCTCGTCGTCGACGACGAACGGGCGATTCGAAAGACCCTTCGAGCCGCGCTCTCCTCCCGGGGCTACGCCATATTCGAAGCGGCGACGGGAGCCGAGGCGCTCGAGAAATCGGCGTCGTCGCATCCGGACGTGATCATCCTCGACCTCGGGCTCCCCGACATCAGCGGCATCGAGGTGATTCGGGAGATCCGCACGCGCACGAAGACGCCCGTCATCATTCTCTCCGTTCGGGACGACATCGCCGACAAGGTCGAGGCGCTGGATGCCGGCGCCGACGATTACCTGACGAAACCGTTCGGCATCACGGAGCTGGTCGCGCGGATCAAGGCCGTGATGAGGCGCCTCCTCCCCGCCTCGCAGGAGGAGGTGTTCCGCGCCGGCGCTCTCTCGATCGACGTCGCCAGACACGAGGTCTCGCTCAAAGGACGACGCATCGAGCTCACACCGACGGAGTTCGACATTCTCAGGCTCCTCGTCCTCAACGCCGGCAAGGTGGTCACGCACCGGCACATACTCATCGAGGTGTGGAACAAGCCGGACGACATGGAGGGCGCGCTCCACCTTCTGCGGGTGACGATCAGCAATCTGCGCGGAAAGATCGAGGCCGATCCCGATCGCCCGATCCATATCCTGACCGAGCCGGGCATCGGATACCGCCTCCGCGCCGGCGATTGAAAGACGCACGCTTCGCCCGTGATGCATCCATGCGGGCGAATGCCGAAGCCCGCCGCTCCCCCTTTTTTGACGCTTTCTTGATTTGCCCCGAAGCCGTTTCGGGGCAACAATTATGATATGGAACGACGAAAACGCATAGGGGATCGCTTGACGCCGTACCAGATGCTGATCCTCGGCTACGCCCTCATCACGGCCGTCGGGGCGATCCTGCTGTCCCTGCCCGTCTCCTCGGCGCGCGGCGTGTCCCAGCCGTTTCTCGACGCGCTCTTCGTGGCGACGTCGGGGATCAGCACGTCCGGATTGTCGGTGGTCGACATCGGCGCTTACTATTCCCTTTTCGGGCAAATCGTGCTTCTCGCGATATTCCAGATCGGCGGCATCGGCTACATGGCCTTCATCATCCTCATGATGTACGCGCTGGGCATCAGAGGCTCGATGCGGACGAGCCTCCTCGCGAAGGAATCGATGGCCGGCCCGAATCTTCACGCGCTCAAGCGGTTCTTTCTCTCCGTGCTCGCCTATTCGTTCGTCTTCGAGCTCGCGGGCGCCGCGATCCTCGCCGCCGTATGGATGAAGGAGTATCCGGCGGCTCGCTCCGTCTATCTCGGCGTCTTTCACTCGATCTCCGCCTTCTGCACGGCCGGATTCGGACTCTTTTCGGACAGCCTCATGAGATATCGAGACGACACGCTCCTCAACGCGACGATCGTGATCATCTCGCTCGCCGGCGGCATCGGATTCTTCGTCCTGCAGGATCTCACCGCGTTCGTCGTCGAGAAGATCAAACGGCGGAACAGACCGCGGCTGACGGTGCATACGAAGCTCGTTCTCATCGTGACGGGCGTCCTCGTCGCGGTCGGCGCCGCCGTGATAC